>DLCS01000252.1:0-2769 GCA_002480735.1 Bacillaceae bacterium UBA7792
GACATCACATTGCTCCAATACATAGCTTTTCTTCTGTGCAACCGCAGGGATATAGAATTTGCTGGTCAGCTCGCTGGCCCATTGGGTCACAAGGGATGCGGGTACGAGAATCAAAACTTTTTTCACAAGTCCACGAATCATGTATTCTTTCAGAATAAGTCCTGCTTCGATCGTTTTTCCAAGCCCAACCTCGTCAGCTAAAATGGCTTTTCCGTTCATATTTTCAACGACCTGCTTGGCCACTTCCAATTGGTGGGGCAAGGGGGTCAGCTGCGGCAAGTGCTTCGGAGCAATCAAACCCTCAAATTCTTCAATGACCGTATGCTTTTCCACTTCGACAGCGAGCTTATATAGGTCCCAGCTTCCCCATGGACCGTCATCTTCCACACGCCTGAGAAATCCGTCTACCCATGAGGAATCAAATTCGATTGCTACCGTCATAAAAACAGCTCCTCTCTAAATTATTGTTGCCCTTACCTATTGTTAATGGTAGGATGTATTTGAAAGTTTGAAATTTTGTCACATGGAAAATATATTTAAGAAATTATCCTATAATTTCTAATTTAAGTATGTTTTAGTATGACCCAATTGGGTATTTTTATAATGGCGAATGAGAACAGGGGGAGAGACTACATTCGTAGCGCCGAAGGAGCAAGCAAGAAATTGTGAATCTCTCAGGCAAAAGAACTCTTGTTTGACGCAACTCTGGAGAGCGCTTCCACCACGGAAGCCACCAAAGGGGAAAGCCTTAATGGTAAACTTTCAGGTGCCAGGACAGAGACCTCACTTTATGATTAGGGGGGTCTCTGTCCTTTTTTTAGGAAATTTCAGAATGAGTTTAATATGCTTGCTGATAGAAAGGGGTAATGGAAATGTCACAATTAAAACGGACACCACTATTTGATGTCTACAAAAACTATGGGGGAAAGACGATTGATTTTGGCGGCTGGGAGCTTCCCGTACAGTTTTCAAGTATTAAGGAGGAGCATGAAGCGGTACGGACGAAAGCAGGGATGTTCGATGTCTCTCATATGGGAGAAATAGAGGTGAAAGGACCTGATAGTCTTAAGTTTCTTCAAAAAATGATGACCAATGACATTTCAAAGCTAAAGAGCGGGGGGGCACAATATACCGCGATGTGCTACGAAAATGGTGGAACGGTCGACGATCTCTTGGTCTACAAAATGGCAGATGAGGACTATTTGTTGGTTGTCAATGCAGCTAATACAGACAAAGACTTTGATTGGTTGAAGGAGCATGTTGAAGGGGAAGTCACCCTAAACAATATCTCTGAAGACATGGCCCAGTTAGCGCTCCAAGGTCCATTGGCTGAACAGGTATTGCAAAAGCTGACTGAAGACGATCTTAGTCAAATTGGCTTCTTCAAATTTCAAGAGGATGTCGTAATTGATGGCAAGAAAGCACTTGTTTCTCGCACAGGCTACACAGGAGAAGACGGCTTCGAAATTTATTGCCATAGAAATGATGCTGCTTCCCTTTGGGAGCGCATCTTAGAGGTTGGCAAAAACGATGGGGTTTTACCATGTGGATTAGGCTGTCGTGATACATTGCGCTTCGAGGCAGGTCTAGCGCTCTATGGTCAAGAGCTTTCTCCTGAAATATCACCCCTTGAGGCTGGTGTAGGCTTTGCCGTTAAGCTAGGCAAGGAAGATGATTTTATCGGAAAAGCCGCATTAAAAGAGCAGAAGGAAAATGGAGTACCACGTAAATTAGTTGGCCTTGAAATGATCGATCGAGGGATTCCACGTCACGGGTATGCAGTGTTTGCTGGTGACGAAAAAATCGGGGAAGTCACAACAGGTACCCAATCTCCAACCCTAAAGAAAAATATCGGGCTCGCTCTAATTAAAAGGGAGTTTGGAGCACTCGATTCTGAGGTGGATGTAGAGATTCGTGGGAAGAGGGCAAAGGCAAAATTGATTTCGACTCCATTTTATAAAAGAGAAAAGTAGAGAGAGGGGATTCAACCATGAAGCATCGTTATTTACCGATGACAGAAGCAGATCAAAAAGAAATGCTTGACACAATAGGTGTTTCTTCCGTTCAGGACCTTTTCAATGATATTCCTGAAAGCGTGCAATTTAAGGGAGAATACAAGATTAAAGAGGCAAAATCTGAAACGGCCCTCATGAAGGAATTATCTCAATTAGCCGCAAAAAATGCTGATTTGAAAGCTAATGCATCCTTCTTAGGAGCAGGCGTCTATGACCATTATATGCCTATCATCGTAGACCATGTGCTGTCTCGTTCAGAATTCTATACGGCATATACTCCTTATCAGCCAGAAATTTCACAAGGGGAGCTACAGGCTATTTTTGAATTTCAGACGATGATTTGTGAGCTGACTGGGATGGCTGTGGCAAACTCCTCCATGTATGACGGGGGAACGGCCCTTGCTGAGGCCGCCATGCTTAGCGCAGGACAAACACGTAGAAAAAAAGTTCTTATTTCTAGCGCGGTTCATCCAGAATCAAAAGAGGTCGTAAAGACTTATGCAAAAGGACAATATATCGAGGTTATTGAGGTTCCACATAAAGATGGCGTAACAGATCTTGATGCGCTTCAGGAATTAATGGGCGATGATGTGGCAGCTGTGATGGTTCAATATCCGAACTTCTTTGGAAGAGTAGAAGCTTTAAAGGAATTAGAGGAAATCATCCATGCGAAAAAAGCGATGTTTGTTGTCTCAAGCAATCCTCTTTCACTAGGAGCTTTAACACCTCCAGGGAAATTTGGTGCTGATATTGT
>DLCS01000252.1:2827-3589 GCA_002480735.1 Bacillaceae bacterium UBA7792
AAATTTGGTGCTGATATTGTCGTGGGGGATGCTCAACCGTTTGGAATACCGACAGCATTTGGCGGACCACACTGCGGTTATTTTGCCGTAACTGAGAAGCTCATGAGAAAGGTTCCAGGTCGTTTAGTCGGTCAAACTACGGATGAAGAAGGAAGACGCGGTTTTGTTCTTACGTTGCAGGCTCGTGAACAGCATATCCGCCGTGATAAAGCAACTTCTAATATTTGCTCCAATCAGGCATTGAATGCGCTAGCGGCCTCTGTTGCGATGACTGCCCTTGGACGTAAAGGCGTCAAGGATATGGCTGTGCAAAATATTCAAAAGGCCCATTATGCGAAAAAGGTCATGAAGGACAATGGACTGGAGCTTGTTTTTGAGGGCCCATCCTTCAATGAGTTTGTCGTTAAGCTTTCAAAACCTGTGAAGGAAGTAAATGTAGCCCTTTTACAAAAGGGAATCATCGGTGGCTATGATTTAGGCCGTGATTATCCTGAACTAGCTAATCATATGCTTGTCGCAGTGACAGAATTAAGGACAAAGGAAGAAATCGATACTTTTGCAAAAGAATTGGGGGATTATCATGCATAAAGAGGACCAAGCGCTGATTTTTGAACTTAGTAAGCCCGGACGTATTGGTTATAGCCTCCCAGAAATGGATATTCCTGAAGTGGATGTACAAACACTTCTTCCTGATGGTTACTTGCGTGAAGAGGAGGCAGGGTTACCAGAGGTATCCGAGCTTGATATTATGCGTCATTATAC
>DLCS01000252.1:3757-5243 GCA_002480735.1 Bacillaceae bacterium UBA7792
CGTCATTATACGGCACTTTCCAGACGTAACCATGGGGTTGATTCAGGCTTCTATCCATTAGGCTCTTGTACGATGAAGTATAATCCGAAAATCAATGAAAATGTGGCTCGCTTTAATGGGTTTGCCCACTTGCATCCATTGCAGGATGAGAGCTCCGTGCAAGGCGCATTAGAGCTTATGTATGATCTGCAGCAACATCTCATTGAAATTACGGGGATGGATGAAGTAACCCTGCAGCCAGCTGCGGGTGCCCATGGCGAATGGACAGGTCTCATGATGATTCGCGCTTACCATGAGGCAAATGGGGATGTGAAGCGGACAAAGGTGATCGTTCCTGATTCAGCCCATGGAACAAATCCAGCTTCCGCAACTGTAGCAGGCTTTGAAACGGTAACCGTTAAATCAAATGAGCATGGTCTTGTCGATCTCGATGATTTGAGAAGGGTTGTGGGCGAGGACACTGCTGCTTTGATGCTTACAAATCCAAACACGCTTGGATTGTTTGAGGAGGACATTCTTGAGATGGCGGAGATTGTTCATGGGGCTGGAGGAAAGCTCTATTACGATGGTGCGAATCTAAACGCTGTTCTATCAAAAGCAAGACCAGGGGATATGGGCTTTGATGTTGTACATCTTAACCTTCATAAAACCTTTACCGGTCCCCATGGTGGAGGAGGACCTGGATCTGGTCCTGTTGGAGTTAAGGAGGATTTAATTCCATTCCTTCCAAAGCCAGTGGTAACGAAGAAGGGTGACGAATACGTGCTGGATTATGAACGTCCTCAGTCTATCGGACGTGTGAAGCCATACTACGGAAACTTTGGCATCAATGTTCGCGCCTACACGTATATTCGTTCAATGGGTCCAGATGGATTGAAGGCAGTTACGGAGAATGCCGTATTGAATGCCAATTACATGATGAGAAGGCTGGCTCCTTACTATGACCTTCCATTTGACAGACATTGTAAGCATGAATTTGTTTTAAGCGGGAAACGTCAGAAGAAGCTGGGGGTAAGAACCCTTGATATTGCGAAGAGACTTCTTGACTTTGGCTATCATCCTCCAACTATCTACTTCCCACTAAATGTGGAAGAATGCATCATGATTGAGCCGACAGAAACCGAATCGAAGGAAACCCTGGACGCCTTTATTGAAGCGATGATTCAAATCGCCAAAGAGGCTGAGGAAAATCCTGAGATTGTTCAAGAGGCACCACATTCAACAGTAGTGGGACGCCTTGATGAAACAACGGCTGCTAGGAAGCCGATATTGAGATATCAAGCGTAAATAAATAGGGGCTATCTAAGGTCAGGGTACTGACCTTGGGTAGCTCCTTTTTTGATTTACCATACAGCTGGGGTAAGATTTACGGAAGGTCTTATAAAGAGGGTTTTTCCATAAAATGTAGAAATAAACTAGGCGCTATAGAAATAATTGAATAAAGCAAGTGGAGAAAAATGAGTCGATTTTCTCCACTTGCTTTATT
>DLCS01000212.1:0-4199 GCA_002480735.1 Bacillaceae bacterium UBA7792
TTCGCGCAAGTGGCACATAGAGATAAATGATTCCTTCTAACCTACTGTCATCAAGAAGTGGGATAATGACAGCTAATATTTTCCGATTAAATCTTTCTTCAAAGCCTTGCTTTTGGATGGTCTTCCCTTCTAAAAGCTGCTCCCGTTCTTTTTCCTCAATTAATGTCACATGATTCGTTTCAAACGGAAAACATGCCGCTAATTCCTTGGGATTGCTGACAACAAATACTTCAAAATCATTCTTGGAATTATACCATTCTATTCTTTCTCTTAACTCATCATCCAGTGGGCCGCCTTTGTAATCATTTGCTAGGAGCTTCCCTTCTGAAAGCAAGGTTTTCTCTAAATTCTCGACGTATAGTTTTTCATAAAATAGGTTTGAAAGCAGATAGGAAAAAATTACCGTAATCAAAATCGATGCTATGATCGTCAGCCAAATCTTCGTAGAAAGTGAAAGAGAGCGCAAATTCATTCCTTTGGCACCTCAAACTTATAGCCAATTCCCCAGATCGTTTGAATGTAGTCCCCGGTTCCCAATTTCATTCTTAATGTTTTGATATGTGTATCAACGGTTCTCAAGCTACCGGTATAATCCATTCCCCAAATACGTTCTAGCAATTGTTCCCTGCTGAGAGATTGCCCCTTATTCTTCACGAAAAAAAGCAGCATCTCATATTCCTTTAAGGTGAGAGAAATCGTATCCCCGTCCACCAGCACCGTACGAGCCTTACTATCGATGGTAATCTTTCCGACGCGATGGACATGTTCAGAGAAAGACGCATTTCCGGTCCTGCGAATAACTGCTTGAATTCTTGCTGTTAACTCCCCAGGACTAAAGGGCTTCACAATATAATCATCCGCACCCAGTCCAAAGGCCTTCACCTTATCCCATTCCTCCCCTTTGGCAGAAAGAAAAATAATCGGTAAGTCTGAGAGCTCACGGACGTTTTTGCATACCTCGTATCCATCCTCATCCGGCATCATAATATCAAGCAGCATAAGGTCCAATTGTTTCTCCTTTAATATTTCATAGGCGGCCTTTCCACTTGAAGCTTGATAACAAATAAACCCAGCATTTTCTAAATACATTTGCACCAAATTGCGCATGTCTTCTTCATCATCTACAATCAGGACTCGTATTTCACTCACCGCTCACTCTCTCCCTTAAAATCAGCTGAAACGGTCCCTTTCCAACTGAAATAGTCGATACATTCTGTAGGTTTTCTGCCTTAATAAGATGAATATCGTTGCTATCATAGCCGGCTACCAGGATATTTTCACCGAGGATTTTCATATCAAAAGGATTGGCGCCAATTTTGATAGAGCCTAATTCGACTCCAGCGTGATCAAGCTTATATAGGGTACTTGAGCCGTGGCTTAAGACGTAAATGAAATCATTTTTCTCGGCAAAATTAATCGGCATAACCGGCGCAGGAATCGTTCTTACGAGAGCTCCAGAACTTGCATCATAGACATGAATATCTGTTTCAGTCTCCGTTCCTTCTCCGTGGCCGCCAATCCAAATTTCTCCTTTGTCCTCCCTCAGTAATCCTCCTGTTGCCTGAGAATGAATGGAGAAGCCACCAACCTTTTTCTTATTAAAAATATCGACGATCGATAGACTATTAGATTGGTAGCTGATAATGTAGAGAAATTTGCCCTTGCTATCTTCAAGGAGGGTAAGAGGACCATCATCAACCTTCACCCGTGCTAATTCCTTTCCATCCAGCGTATAAAAACGAATGGCATTTAAGGCTTGATCGGCAAAAGCAATCTCTTCTTGATTTTCTAGTACCTTCCCGTTTGCGATTCCAGCTCCCGTTTTCCAGCTAGCGGTCTTCTTCCCCTCCCTTAACGAAAAAAGATCAATGGTGTCTGCTTGTTTTCCATATAACAGGAGGTGGTCGCCATCTGGCATGACCATTCCTCCTACATAAGGCTTATCCATTTGCCACTCTTCAATTTTCTCGCCCTTATGTATATTTACAAATGAGATTGTCTGATCCTTGAGATTTACTGTTATTGCCAGAGCGCCCTGATCAAGGATTGAAGGGTATTGCTCTCCTTTACAGGCAACCAAAAATAACACGAAAATAAACAGGACCATTGGTTTAGTCAAGCTTCTCATTGATTTGTACTCCTTGTACCAACGCCATTTTATCAGGCTCTTTTCTCAAAGCTACCATCATTATAGCCTAGGATTGTGAGAAAACTGTGAAATTGTGGCGAAAAATACATAAATCATCGGTCAAACGCAAAAAATAACAGAAGCCATATTCATTGAAAGGAGTCCTGAGCGTGAGCACACCCTATTGTTGTCCAAATTGTAAAACGAACCGAAGTCGTTTTAATATAATCAGGCAGGATGCACAGGCTGTAAAAATGGATCCAAGTACAGGCGATGTCATTGAGGAATATACGAGTAATGAACAGTTAAGCCCCTTCCACATGGCTTATAATGGTCCGAGCACTCGTGTTCAATGTGCGGTATGTGGTCTCATTGAGGATGAAAAGACATTTATCAAGTTTGGCGAGAAAAATAACGCTTGAGTAGCTCAAGCGTTATTTTTTAAGACCTTGTACCTCTAAAAAGGAATGGGCATCAATTTTCCAACCTCCGTAGGGAGAAAGCCGAATAAGATGAATTTCTCCATCGATGCGTTTTCTTCCTTGATCTCTCAAGAGCCAGTCCATTTCAATTGGAATAGAGAGTGTTAAGACGCCCTCCAAATCCTCTTCCGGCAACATGGGCATCTTTGTAATAGCGACACTGTCTACCCGTGGTAATATTTCCGACCAATCGAGATTCTGCTCAGTAGTTAAATCAATAATCCTTTCATCGTCCTCCTTTATCCCCGCCACAAAAGCACTGACAAGTTCATAAGGAGTCGCTTTTTGAAGATATCTCTCAAGATTTCCCGCCGCTTTTAGAATCATTAGCTTATGGGATAAATCCATGAAATTCCGCCGATGGGTGGTACTTCCATAAAAATGGATGCAGAAATGCCCTGGAAAGTTATTTTGAAGTGCCCCTGCTCCATGAGGCATTCCGTGCATGGATGCAGCAATCTTTTTCTTATCATGGATGACCAGGATCGCCCTTCTCTTCCAGCTCCACTTTCCTTGATAGATTTCCTTCATGATTCTTGTATCTTTATTTGTAAGTGGCTGTACATCCGCATGTCGGCTGCCCGCCCGTCTCTGAACCCGAAATTCTTTCCCTGTCAGTACATCTCGGACAATGAATTTCGTATATTTAGGAATTAGTTCATTTACCTCCTCCCACGGAATCATCTCTATTTCAGTAGAGGAGTCAGAATTTTTCTTTCCTAAAACAGCAGAATTTCCGGTAAAGAGAACAAAGAATATAAGACCTATAACAATTATTCTCATGTTTCCTCACTTCTCCAAAAGTATCAAGACAAAAAATATATATGGAGAGTTTCCCCTGTGAGCCCATGAGTCATTCATCTATTTTGTGGTTTCTATCTGTTTCCTCTATTCGATCATGAATCATTTCCTCTACTAAGCAATTGATTTTTTTTTCAATTGTCGTTGGGTCATTCTTCGTTAAGTATCCGATATTCTGAAACATTTCCTTCCTGCATCGCCAAATAGGAATATAGGCATTTGGAAAATACTCCTGCTCTTCTTCGATTCCAATTTCAATATAGGACTCATAATGTTCCTCGAATATTTGATTCGATTCACCCATTTTTCCTTTTCGAGTTCTTAGAAATTCAATCGAAATTTCCACGCCAAATTTTTCGAATTCCTGGCGATATCGCTCCTCAAGTCTGCTGCAAATAACCGAACTTGCAGTTTCGAGGTTCAAAATATAATCCCTGAGCTGCTCATTTAACTCTACAACCTGTAACAATTCATCACCTCTAGTACAGCTCTTTCCCTAACATTAGACAAAATTATCTCTAAGGAGTCATTTTAGCCGATTTCCCTTCTTGTTACAAATGATTTGAAGGGCTAAGCCCACGAGTAAAAATATTCGATAAACTAGTTATCCACGATAACGAAATCACTAGTACCCTAAATAGACAGAAAAACCCTCCGCATTGGAGGGTTAAGAATTGAGTTGTTGCTTTAATAGCTCAACTGCTTTTTGAATTTGAGTATCATTTTGGTTGATCAGCTCTCTTAGTTTTTCCATCAGCTTCAGGGTTGTCTCACCCTTCAGAACCCCA
>DLCS01000212.1:4387-10632 GCA_002480735.1 Bacillaceae bacterium UBA7792
TCCTTCAGAACCCCATTCGGTTCTAAATTCTCCGCTTTTTGGAATGCCTTCAAGGCTGACTCTGTTTTCTCATCAAAGAATCCATCTTCTCTTCCTGGGTCATATCCTAAGGCTTTTAACATACCTTGCGCTGATTTGATTTGAGCGGACGTACTTGATAGCTTAAATTCTTCCTCAGGATTAATCAAGGTTAAGGTTGAATAATCAGGTAGGGCCACCTCGTAATCAGGCTTGATTCCTTTCTCATGAATCCAATTTTCCTTCGGTGTTAGCCATTTCTCCGTTGTAAACTTCAAAGTAGAGCCGTCATCAAAATCCTGTGGACGTTGTACCGTACCTTTCCCAAAGGATTTTTCCCCGACTAAAGGAACCCCTGCCGATTCACTAACAGCCGCAGCGAATATTTCAGAAGCACTTGCACTGCCCTTATCAATCACGACCACAAGAGGAATATTTGAGCTGTTCTTGTTACTTGACTTCATTTCCTCAATATTTCCATCACGGTCCTCTATTTTGAAAAGAACCTTCCCTTCTGGGACAAACAGACTGGAAATTTTAATCGCTTGATCTAAAAGACCACCAGGGTTCTGACGTAAATCCAGAACGATGCCCTTCATTCCCTGTTTTTGTAAATCATTCAATACATCGACCAACTCCTTCGATGTATTCTCAGAAAACGACGTAATTTGCACCTTCGCAATCGATTCATCAATCATTTCACCATGCACTGTCTCTAGCGGGATTGTGTCACGAACAACAGTAATTTTTATAGGTTCGGTTTGTCCAGGACGCTGTATCGTCAGTTCAACCTTCGTTCCCTTTTTCCCTCTAATGAGCATGACGGCCTCTGTTGAGCTCATGCCCTGTATACTCTTACCGTCTACAGCCAAAATTTTATCCTCCGGCTTGATTCCAGCTTTTTCCGCAGGAGATCCCTTCAGAGGTGAGACAACGACAATGAAGCCCTCTCTCTCTTGAATCTCAGCACCTATCCCTTCAAAGGAGGAGGAAATGCTTTGATGGAAGCTTGCCGCCTCATCTTCATTCATATAGTCAGAGTATGGATCATCCAGCGATTCGACCATTCCATTGATGGCACCATTCACCAGCTTATTTTCATCAACATCTTTATAATACTTTTCCTTAATAGTGTCAAAAGCCGTATACAGCTTTTCAAACTCTTTTCTTTCTTTTATTACAGGAACAGCTTTTTCATCACCGAATGCCAATGCAAAGGTGGTAATCCCTGCTGATAAAAATACAACAAAGAACAGAAGCATGACGAAGTGGAACTTTTTCATCTGAATGAAACCAGATTGGTTCTCGCCTGGCTCTTTGTTTACGTCTTCGTTTTCCAAACCATTCACCACTTTCATTTCGGTCGAACCTTAGTATTTAGAATAACATTTTTATAAAAAAATTAACAAAGAAAAACAGACAGACTGTTAATAAAATATTAACAAATTATGATCACTATATTTTTTCGACGATCTTGAAGTATTCCTCAAGCGTTAACTGCTGTTTATAAATCGTAGTTGCCGCATCTACTCCAACATAACGGAAATGCCATGGCTCATATTGATATCCGGTAATGCTTTCTTTTCCTTTTGGATATCTTAAAATAAAGCCGTATTTATGGGCGTTGCTCGCCAGCCATTTTCCTTCCTTCGTTTCACCAAAGGATTCGATTAATTCGAGTCTAACACTACGGCTAGAAATATCCATCGCAAGGCCTGTTTGATGTTCACTATAGCCTGGAATGGCGACAACAGTTGCAGCGGCGGCCTGTCCCACTTGGTTGGACTTGGCATCAAAAACATTTTTTTGACGTGTATAGGAACGATAGCCTGAAACAGCAAAGAGCTCTACCCCATTATTCTGAGCTTCCTCAAACATCGATTCTAAGCGCTCGGCAGCTTCTCTACGCAAATAGCTTTTCTCTATGTCAACGTCACCAAATGAAAAAGCAACATTAGGGCGAACTAAATCCTCAGGTGAATAATCAGAGGGCAATGCGAATTCCTTGTTGACTAAAGCCAGGATGTTTAACGGATTTTGGATCACCATTTTTCCGTCTACCTCTTTAATATCATTAAAGAATTGAGAATCTAAAGTAGGACGGGTTTCCTCTGCTCTAGGCTTTTCTTGTTTTGTTTTCTGTGCTCCTTGATGCTCATCGTTTGAGTTTACAAACGGAATCTTATCCACAAAGCCATGAAATGGACTGCAGCCACTTAAAAATCCAATAATACCCAATGTACATCCAATGATCATTAATTTTTTCATTCTTACCCACCAAATCTTTTTCAAATTCATATAAAATATACTTATTTATTCTACAATAACTTCGCCCAGAAGGATAGGGAAATTAGTAGCTGAAAATTAGTTCGGGTACAAAAATAGCTCCACTTTATTAAAAAAGTGAAGCTAAATAAACAGTTATTTCGTCACGGCTTCCAATGCAACCTCAATCATTTCATTGAATGTTGTTTGTCTTTCCTCTGCAGTGGTTTCTTCTCCCGTTAATATATGGTCACTTACAGTTAAGACAGACAATGCCTTGCGTCCATATTTTGCCGCCAGCGTGTACAGAGCAGCTGTTTCCATTTCAATCGCGAGGATTTGGTATTGCGCCCATTTTTCATGATCGGCATGATCATTATAAAACATGTCAGCCGTAAATACATTTCCAGCCTTTAAGTGCAAACCCTTTTCTACCCCAGCTTCATAGGCCTTCCTCAAAAGCTCAAAATCAGCTGTCGGGGCATAGTCGATACCTCCAAAGATGAATCGGTTCATTTGAGAATCAGTAGATGCGCTCATTGCAAGAATGACATCTCTTACTTTTACATCCTTTTGGATCGCACCACAAGTTCCAACCCGTATAAGATTCTGTACACCATAGCTCTGCATAAGCTCATTAATATAAATGGAGATGGATGGTACTCCCATGCCTGTCCCTTGAACTGAAATTCTTTTCCCTTTATAGGTACCTGTGTAGCCTAGCATGTTGCGAACTTCGTTATAGCAACTCACATTTTCCAAAAATGTCTCTGCAATATATTTGGCACGCAATGGATCCCCAGGTAATAAGACTGTGTCAGCGATTTCATTTTCCTTTGCTCCAATATGTATACTCATATATATCTCCTCCTATGATAAATAAAGAGCCATGTTTATTATACCCTTTTATATAAGGTTTGTAGAAAGAAATTGGTATAGATTTTTTTGATCAAAAGGGAAATGCTATTTTTAGGGCTGATAAAGGAGGAGAATTTTCATGGCGAAGGAAAAAATGAGCAAAAAATTACGGCAGGCTGTCCAGCATGCAAATGAAACAAATCCATCATCAAGATCCAATACGGAACCGCATACATCGCTGACGGTTAGAAGACAGCATAAAAAATCATAGGAGGCGGCTATGGGAAAGAAGAATCGCAATCGAATTAATCAACCGAAGAAGAATAACCATATTCCTGCAGAGGATATCGTTGCGGAACACGAGGCGCATGCGAAGGAGCATTCAGCCCGAAAACGAAAAGACACGCAATAAAAATAATGTGTTCCCCTAGCCAAACTTAGGGGGACACATTATTTCTACCTGTATTCATTATGAAAACTGTCTAATGACATTTTCGATTTTCTGTCTCATAGCTGGGATATCAGCTGTAGAAACTGTTACTCGTACATTCGTTTCATCCATTTCTAAAGCTTCAGCTAATAGACCGGTTAATCCCCTCGCTCTTCTGTCAACCTGCATCATAATCTCCATGTCTGAGCTTGAGTTTGGAAAAAAGACTAGCTCGAGCTCATCAAGTCGTCCACGAAAGGCGCCTGAAATAGGGACAAACTCAAACTCCTGGATAAATGGCAATCTGCGTCTAAGTCGATAAGGTGCTTGCTCACATTCGGCTTCTCTCAGCCTGAATCCCATATCACTGACAGCATTAAAGACGGATTCCATCAATTGATTGGGGACAACCCTTAAATAATCCTTATCTGTTGGATCCACAGCATTTTTCACATCCAACCCGGTAGCAACCCAAACCTTCGTTCTACCGATAGTGAGTGGTGTATCACTTGGTAAGCGAAACGAAATTGGAATTTGCTTTCTTTCATTCGGTCGAATGGTAAATGGCTCAGTTAATCGGAACCGATCAATTTGACCTGTTTGATGAAACCTTTTGTCATTTTTTTCCACGATATAGGAGGTATTAAGAGTCAAATAAATTGCATCGATTTGCTGTTCAAGGTTTCCACCTTGAATCTCGACAACTCCCCTTATCTCTTCTCCGGGTGCGACTGTATCTCTTTCCAGCTTTGTATCAACCTTAGCAGCACCTATACCAACACTCGCAAATATCTTATTAAAAAAAGACATCCGTTAATCCTCCCCTATTTCATTCTCAAATTAGCTGATTTATATTCTATTACGTGTTCATATATCGATAAGTTTCATGTCAAAACAAAAAACTGTTTCTTTCCACCAAAAAATGTTCACCTTTTCTGGCGAACATTTTCCATAAGGCTTAGGATTAATTGCCTTCATATATCCTCCATTTCCTCGTCAATAATACTTTTTGCTAATAAATATTCAAAAGTAATGTCTGCGAGCTCCTCTAGTTCTGTATCAGTAGGTGCGTATCCTCTTCGAATTAGCTCCTTGAAGAAAAAATCTGCAATTTCTTCCGTATCAATGAATACATCGATCTCTCTCACAGCATCGCCCCCTTTGTACAGAATGTATGATGCTAAAACCTTTTTCATTCTTGTTTCCTTGCTAATCATTAGGCATATTTATCCACTGGACGAGCATAGGATGATTTATAAGTTCATTTTGAATGGAGGAATAATTAGATGATAACCATTTCAAAGGCTTTTGAATCATTTAGGAAGGATGTTAATGAGGAAAATAGTGTTACTCTAGCTATATTTGAAAAGATAACGTCAATCCTTTTTAAAGGGGTGTGCATTTTAGGAGTACCCTTATTAGCTTATATGCTCTTCTTTGTTTAGGTTCCGCCTAGCTCTTGTTAAGTGGGCGGCTATTATTAACAATTAATTGGAGTTTTCGAAGAATGACCTTCATGATTTGCTTGTATTCTTCATCGTGAAACATATCGAATAATAGGGCATAGTCATTATAAATATCAAGTAATCCATCGATCAATTGGCTTAATTCCTTCTTCTTGTGTAAATATTCTTTCTCAGCTTTTCTGAACGAGGTGATAGGCTGAGTTAATTCGAGTGGTCTTTGCTTTTTATTAGCAAAGTATAGGAGCCCTAGCTTCTGAATAAACGTATCAGCACTTTCAGCATCAACAATTAGCATGAGCTCTTCTTCCCCGGCCTCAAGCCATTCTCCGTCACTGATCCGTGATAATTCGTAAATGATATCTTCCCAAGCATCTTCCTTATATCTCCATATTTCTGTTCTAAAACCGACCACCCTAAATAAGTCGGCACCATATTCCTTTACTTGAACAATATCCCCGATAAAATAGCGGTATTCAATGTCAATTCGCTCCTTCTCCATGACATTACCTTCAAATTCAGCTAAGGATTGAAGACTGGATTCCATAAACAATCCATCGCTCCCATTTATCCTGTAGACATGCATTCCATCTAACCATTTGACATCAGTTATTTTTCCTACTGTTCCACTCTTTGTGATCACGACTGTATCACCGATTTTAAATTTCGCTCTATTCCTTTCATTCATTTGTTCCAGCTCCTCAGGCGATGAGTCGCAAGTTTAAGTTGCTACATTATATGCAGCAGTCGATAAATCGTACGCTCCAATCGTTTATGAAGCAAAAAACGGGAACAGCTACTTAGATTGTCGATCTATAAAAGTCGGCTGGCATCCCAACCGACTAACATTTCCGTTATAAAAAACGCCTCAGTTGAGAGCGTTTATTGGACTATCTTTTTTCATGTAATAAGTACATTTCCCATGCGTCATCAAATACGGTCATGCTTGGAAGATATTGTCCATTTAGTTCCAAGTAACGACTTAACTCGTCATAATCCTCACTGTTTTTTGGAAAGCCATGATCAAGGAAGGCATCATTGGCAAATTGACTAATGGCATTACTCGGCTTGGGATGCCTGTATTTCATAAGAAAATGTTAAAAGGATTTCAACATACAATATTTCCCCTTTTGCTTTCAATATGTCTTTTACTATATCGGATTTCCACCAAGCCCGTCTACCCATAGAAAAATCCGATCGAATGATCGGAT
>DLCS01000214.1:0-1286 GCA_002480735.1 Bacillaceae bacterium UBA7792
CCAAAGCATTTAGGGCCAGAGCTCAAACGGTTAATAGAAAATCAGGAGGTCATTGATGACCATCGCATCGAGCTTTGTACTCTTTGTGGAAATTGTGACCTATCCTGCCCTGAAAATGTCCATGTGTCAACCTTAACAGCTATGGCAAAAGCAGTTCATGCTGAAAAAGAAGGAATGAAATTCCGTGACTTCGTCTTAAGTAATGCGGAGTTTGTTGGAAAGGTCGCTTCTGCTTTTGGGCCCATTACGAATATAGCGATGAAAATGAAACCTGTTCGGTTAATAATGGAAGGGGTCATGGGCATTCCAGCTGAGCGTCAATTTCCGGAGTATCGCTTTAATAATTTTAATAAGAGATACAAAAAGAAAACGGCGACGACCAAGCGAAAAGTCGCCTATTACGTTGGGTGCTATGCAACATATAATGCCCCAGATGTTGCCGATGCTTTTGTGAAGGTGATGGAGTACAATGGCATAGAGGTTGTAAAACCTGATCAAAAATGCTGTGGTGTACCGATGTTTGCCAATGGAAAAATGGAGCAAGGGTTAAAAAATGCCAACTATAATATAAATAACTTATTAGAATATACTAGACAGGGCTATGATGTTGTCGTGACTTGTACGAGCTGTACATTAGCTTTGAAAAAGGAGTATGTTTCCTTCCTGCAATCAGAGGGAGCTTATGAATTAGCTGAGCATGTCTACGATGCAGATGAATACTTGCGCATGCTTCATGCAGAGGGAGAATTGAATACCGATTTTGCCCCTATGAATGTGAGAGCAGGGTATTATGCCCCATGTCATCTAAAATCCCAAGGAATCGGTAATCCAGCGATGGATGTACTGGAGCTTATTCCTGGCTATGAAATACAAGACGTCGCTGCTGGCTGCTGTGGTCAATGCGGAACCTTTGGCTTTAAGAAAGAAAAATATGAGGTCTCTATGGCTATCGGAAAACCAATGGCAGAAGCCGTTGCCGAAACAAATGCCGAATACACCGTTACAGAATGTGGGATGTGTAAGAACCAGCTCGATCAATTAACAGACAAGGAAGTTCTCCACCCAATGCAGATTTTAGCGGAAGCTTATGAGCGTTATACTGAGGCACATTAATTGAAAAAAAGCTAGATGAAGCTGGTGTTTTCCTTTTTTCATCTAGCTTTTTTCTTAAGCAACTGGCTCCGATAAATGAAAGTGTTGATCACGATACTACCTTCTGTGTATGTGTTCGCTATGTTATTCGTACCGAATAAAACCCGTTCACAGCATACACAGAAGGCTATATC
>DLCS01000214.1:1370-3110 GCA_002480735.1 Bacillaceae bacterium UBA7792
AATTAACTATTGCTGTTCGCTATTCTGGTTTTGCTCATTGTCCTGTACCATGTCTTTGACATCCTGAACCATATGGTCAAAGGCCTGGTTGACCCGCTGCATTAAGCTGTCATCATTATTCTGCTCGTTTTCTTGTTTCTTCTGTTCCACGCTGTCACACCTCCCATATTATTTTGTGTCAAGCAAGGAAAATTTATTGCGCTTGTGAACATTATTTCTTCTAACCTTTCGCTTAATAATTTCCGTAATGTAAAGGAAAACATTGGTCCAGGAATCATGGTATACTATCCTTCGAAGGAACGGGGAGATCGATGATGAAGGAAAAAATATATGAAGTGGACTTATATGCACCAGTACAAAAATATTTGCAGGAGCAAGGCTACACTGTTTATGGTGAGGTCAACGATTGTGACGTGGTGGCGGTAAGGGAAGATGAACTGCTAATCGTTGAGTTAAAGCTTAATCTGAATATCGACCTACTTATACAAGCGACAAAGCGCCAACGATTAACAAATTTCGTGTATATTGCGATTCCAAAACCAAAATATAAACGATTCTCGAAGAAGTGGCATGACATGTGCCATCTTATCAAGCGGCTTGAGCTCGGATTGATGGTGATTACTTTTTTAAAAAGTGGTCCGAAGCTTGAAGTCATATTTCCACCAGGACCCTTTGACCGGAAGAGAAGCATCCAACTAGCGAAGAAAAAGAGGAACAAACTTCTTGAAGAAATAAATGGACGCCATGTTATCGACAATATTGGAGGCAGCAATCAAACGAAAATTATGACGGCGTACAAAGAGAATTGCATTCAGATTGCTTACTACTTGGAACGGTATGGGCGTTTGTCTCCGAAAGAGTTACGGCAATTGGGGACCGATGAGAAGACCCAATCCATCCTGTACAATAACCATTACGGCTGGTATATAAGAGAAGAAAAAGGAATCTACAATCTTAGTGAATTGGGAAAAAGAGAGTTAAAGAATTTCCCAGAGGTAGTGAAGTATTTTTCGGAGAGGGCTAAGGACCCTGAAGTAAAGTGTAAATCCAATGAAAAAAATCCTTAATACGTCGTATTGAGGATTCTTTTCATCGCTCTTATCTAGTATTTCCAGCGATAATGGCCTGCAATTGGAGTCTTAAAGGAGCTTAGCTTCACTTCGGCTGCAAATGGCGGATTATTATGTATGAAATAGGGAGTTCCATCCTTGGCCCTTTTATCTGAAACAATGCCTACATGTTGGTAGCCATCAAGAAAAAGGACAATATCACCAGGCTGCCATTCCTTTAGATTATTCACATCACCAGGAATGAGCTCAGTCGTCAGGCTTTCTGTAAATCTCTCAAAAAAGACGTATTGGTTTGGGACTCTGCGAAAATCAATATTTGGATCTGGTTTTCCCTCAACCCTTGCGTACAGGTCCGTATTTGCAGCAATATCCTCATCCATTTGATTTTTCAACAAAATGTTGGCACCGAGAAGGCCCCTCCAAATCACATCCGTACAAACTCCTTCTTCATCCGGTGGATACCCTCCTTTATAGTAATTACTTTCATATCTCGTACGATTCTTAACTTCTTCCCGTGCGGCTATGACTATATCGAGAGGATCAGGGATATCATTATGGTTCCGATCGACATTTACATAGGTTTCAGGTATCTTTAGTTCCTTCGAAAAAGGATTTTCAATGTGGATGCCAACATAATCGAGGATCATTCCTTTTCTAAAGAAAAGCACAA
>DLCS01000141.1:0-1196 GCA_002480735.1 Bacillaceae bacterium UBA7792
AACTTCCATGCTCGCGATATACCTTACTATGGGTAACCTTCTTATAATAGGCCGATTTTAGCAATGCCTCTTTGAATTCATCCTTCGTATCAATTGTTGAGAAGGGCTCCTCCGTCATCTTGCTAGATGGGACGAGAAAAAAAACCTCGTTATCGATTAGCTTTGGTGCTACGATGCAAGCATGTAAATATTTGGTGTCACTTTCATTTATGAGATTCAAGTGTGATGCTAATTTTTGATAAGTTGGACTCGTTTTATCCTTTAATTCAATGATCTCTGCTAAATCCTGGGAGCTGATGGTTGAACTGAATAGGCTTGATATTTCAGCTACATGACTTGTGAGATTTTCCTTCATCGCTTTCGTTTGAAGAAAGAATGAAATGCCCCCTGTAATAATGACAACTAAAAAAGTAATAAACAATGTAAGGATCATCAATTTACTATTTATGGTCAATTTTTGAAAATATTTAAACATAATTTAACCTCGTATTCTGCATCCCAAATGTTCTATTACCTCTTCTTTTCGACAGAATGATGAATAATCCTCCTAAAATAAAAAAAATGGACCTAGAGGTCCATTTTTTTTGCTGTCTTCATTATTCGACATAATACATAAATCCAATTGCACCTGGACCAGTATGTGTACTTACGATTGGTGTTGTATAGTCAATATCCTTCACTTCATAGCCAGTGAGCTCAAATATGGCTTGCTTAATTTTGTGAGCCAATTCCACTCCCTCTGCATGCACAAGCCCAACACCCTTAATCGTCTTTCCTTTGACATCCTCCGCAAATTCCTTTGCCAAATACTTTGCCGCTTGTGTATGGCTTCTTACCTTTGCAACAGGAGAATAAACTCCGCCTTCAAGTGAAGCAATCGGCTTAATATTCAAGAGGGAGCCAATCATTGCTTTTCCTTTCCCGATCCGCCCACCTTTGATTAAATTTTCAAGCGTATCCACATAAACAAACAATCTTGTATTTTCCCTAATATTCTCTACAGAAGCCACAATTTCTTCCACTGTTTTTCCCGCCTGGGCCATTTTTGCAGCCTCGATTACTTGAAAGGCTAAGGCTCTTGAAATGTAGCGGGAATCAATCACCGTCACCTTTCCCTTCGCCATACTTGCAGCCGATTCTGCAGACTGAACCGTACCGCTCATTCCACCAGTCATATGAATCGAAATCACTTCATA
>DLCS01000141.1:1304-10981 GCA_002480735.1 Bacillaceae bacterium UBA7792
CCCTCATCTATTAAGCGATCATAAAGCTCTAAGAATACACCTGTTGGTGGCTGAGAACTCTTAGGTAATTCCTCTGCGTATTTCATTTTGACCATAAATTCTTCAGGTGTAATATCTTCTCGATCTATATAGGTTTGTCCATCTATATGAATAGACAAGGGGACAACTTCTATTTCATATTTATGCAGAACCTCATCGCGCAAATCCACGGTTGAGTCTGTAACTATCTTAATCTTTCCCAATCCATCACATCCTAATTGTCATGTAGCTTATTATCTATTATACACGTACAATCAGCCAGATTTAAAGCTATTTTTGTGAAAATGATATGCCTTCCACATCGGATGATATTTGCTAGCAAACGATAAGGCGGATTCAGGATTAAAAAATCAGAAAATAAAGCCAGACGAAATGAGTTGCTGTGACCGTAATATATAATGTAACAGAAATTAAAGCAAGAAATCTTAAAATAAATGAGATGGACTGTTCCATTAGAATTCGAGAAATAATTAGCAGGAATAACGATAACAATACTTTGACAATTAAGAAAGACCATGGGGCGACATCGATTAAATATGCCATAAAAGGATTATATTCTTCAATCATGTCACCACGGACACCTATAAACGTGACAAAACCATCGAATACATTTAATACAGATAAGAAAATGAATATTTTACTCATTTCGATCATTCAATCTATTTTTCCATTTCATGTCCACTTTAATTTTCCCCATTTCAAAAGAGCCTATTCTTTTGTTCTTTATTAAGAACATTATAGCTCTTTAAACAGGAAAAACCAAATAAAAAAACCGAGCAAAAAGCCCGGTTTGTTCTAATAATTACTCTACTACCTCATCTTTATCTTCTTCCGCTTGTTCCTCAAATTGTTCCGCCCATTCTTTTTCCTTCTTTAGTTTTCGCTTATAGACAATTTTTGATAAATTAATACTGATTTCATAAAGGAATAGCAACGGAATCGAAACGAGCGTATCTGACATAATATCGGGCGGTGATATAACGACACCTATGATAACAAGAACAAAGTATGCATACTTCCTCATCTTTTGGAGGATATATGGATTAATGATTCCAAGCGATGTTAAGAACATTGCCACAACTGGTAGTTCAAACAAGAATCCGAAAGGAAGAGTCATATGCATGATAAAACGGAAGTATTTTTCCGCGGTAAAGTTCGTTACAACCATGTCTCCACTAATATCAACTAAAAACTGCATGATGGTCGGAAAAATAATAAAATATCCAAAGGATAGCCCTACGATGAATAAAATAAATAGAGCTGGGATATAGGAAAGAGAAATTTTCTTTTCAATTGGCTTTAATGCAGGTTTGACGAACAACCAGAGCTGCGTAGCTATGACTGGAATGGTACCGGCAATCGCAATAACGCTTGCAATCATAAAATAGATCCAGACAATATCACTCGGTCCAAGCACTACTAGCTTCACATCTAAATCACGTACAAACCAATTATATATTTCCTTCACATAAATAAAGCCTACTACAAAAAAAACGAGAAAAGCGGCTACAGATATAATTAATCTTTTTCTTAATTCATCCAAGTGCTCAATTAGGTTTAGTTCTTTATCTTCCATACTGTGTGTTCTCCTGCCTACTAATTGTCGTAAATTATTTTATCATTAGACTCTGCCAGATACCGCCTTATACATGTGCGTTCACTAAGATATTCGCACCGAATAAAACCCGTTCACGCACAAGTATAAGGCTATATCAACAAGTGTTTATTAACAAAGCCTACCATTATGAAGACGGCTTGCGGAATTAGTATAGCATGAATTCCAATCATTTCAATGAAGAAAAAAAGTGTAAGATAAAAATCTCACACCTTATTTTGTAATTTTTGTCATTTCTTTGATTTCTTTCTTTTCTTCTTCGAACTCTTCCATAACATCACTTGTTAATTCACGAGTAGATTTCTTAAATTCACGAAGGGTCTGCCCAAAAGCTCTGCCGATCTCTGGAAGTTTCTTCGGACCGAAGATAATTAAAGCTAAAACTAAAATCAAGATTAATCCAGGTACTCCGATGTTTGATAACATGGTAGAACAACCCCTTTATTAATAACTTGTAATACATAATGATTATAGTATTTTTCGAGCCCTTTATGGGAGATATCGATGATTGTTCATAAGATCTTCACATTCTTTATGAAATTTTCTTTTTTGTGACTTACATCATTTTCAAGTATGGCTCAAATGAGTAAATTAAATAGATCCCTGTCTTTATTAACCTCAGTATAGGAAAAACCCTTCTTATTTAATCTACTTATTAAATCATTATAGTTTTCCCTCTTCTGAAGTTCAATCCCTACTAATGCAGGACCGTTTTCTTTGTTGTTCTTTTTCGTGTATTCAAACCTTGTAATATCATCAGTAGGACCCAATACCTCGTCTAAAAACTCTCTTAATGCACCGGCTCTCTGCGGAAAATTAACAATGAAGTAATATAAAAGGCCTTCATAGAGCAAGGATCTCTCCTTAATCTCTTGCATCCTTCCGATATCATTGTTGCCTCCACTTATCACACAGACAACGGTCTTCCCTTTAATTTCCTCCTTATATAAATCAAGTGCGGCAATCGTCAACGCACCAGCAGGCTCTGCGACAATCGCATGCTCATTATAAAGCTCCAAAATACTGGTGCATACCTTCCCCTCTGATACAAGCAAAATATCATCTAAAAGGTCCTGACAAATATCAAAGGTCTTGCTTCCAACACACATGACAGCAGTACCGTCGATGAATTTGTCAATATCTGCAAGTGCAGTAACCGTTCCTTGCTCAATCGATGTCTTCATAGAAGGCGCCCCAACAGATTCCACACCAACCAATTTGGTTGTTGGAGAGATGCTCTTAATGTAGGTGCTTAGGCCAGACATCAAGCCTCCTCCTCCAATGCTGCCGAAGACATAATCAATCTTTTCTTCACAATCATTCAGAATTTCTACAGCAACAGTCCCTTGCCCGGCAATCACCATTTCATCATCAAAAGGATGGATAAAAGCACGATTTTCATTCTCCGCACAAATGAAAGCCTCTCGGGAGGATGCATCAAAGGTATCCCCTACTAATATAATTTCGACGTTGTCACGTCCAAACAGCTCCACCTGCTTTATTTTTTGCTTTGGAGTCGTCGTTGGCATAAAAATTTTCCCGTGCACACCTAAATGGCGACAAGCAAAAGCCACTCCCTGTGCATGGTTACCAGCACTCGCACAAACAACCCCATTTTTGAGTTGCTCCGTACTTAAGGATTTAACCTTGTAATAGGCACCCCTTAACTTAAAAGAACGAACATGCTGCAAATCCTCCCGTTTTAAGTAAACATTACAGGAGTACTTTTCAGAAAGACGTTCATTTTTTTGTAACGGCGTATGGGCAACGATATCCTTTAGCTGCTGGTATGCAATGATAATATCTTCCACTTGCACCCATTTTCGTTTTAGTACCTTCTGTTCCATATCATTCCCTCATTTCTCCGTTAATTTAATTTGATCATTATAGCATGTTCTTTCGATTTTTATAAGAGTGTTTTTATAAAATTTATAGTTTTCTTTCAATTCAAAACACAATACGCCCCCCTGTCGAAACAAGGGGGCTTGTCCTTAAGATGCATTGGATAATGTCTCTAGTTCCTTTCGGATAATTCCTTCAATATGGGCTGCAAGTTCCTTTGCATTCATATTTTCATAAACGTTAGGACCGATGGGTGAGCAAATTGTCACTTTAATTTTCGCTGGTTTGATAAGACGTCCGTTCTTTTCAAACACTTCGGAGGTCCCTTTTATACAAACTGGAATAATGGGTACCTTGGCATCTGTTGCAAGCCTAAAGCTTCCCGACTTAAATTCTCCCATTTCGCCGCCCTTGCTCCTTGTCCCCTCTGGAAAGACTACAAGAGAATGTCCTTGGCGCAGGATTTCTGCTCCTTCTCGGATGGAGCGAATGGCTTGACGGCGATCACTACGATCGAGAAACACGCAATTGATGACTTCCATCCAGGAAGAAATAATCGGAACCTTTTTTACTTCAATTTTAGAAATAAAGCCAAAGGGCTTTTCAATGAAACCGAGGAGGGTCGGAACATCAAAATCTCCCTCATGATTGCTAATAAAAACAACGGGGCCAGCAGGAATCTTCTCTTGCCCAACCACTTCAATCTTAGAGCCGGTTATTTTCATGATCGTCCTCGACCATCTCTTTGGCATGTCATGGATCCTTCTATCCCTTTCCTCGACTGGGATCTCAGATGACAGTTTTCTCATTTTTCTCAAAGTCGGGACACTGTAAATCAAATAACCCGCCATATAAAAAAAGCATGTGACTAAACGAAGCATGTCTCTCCTCCTAATTGCTAACAAAGCTGCCTAGCTTAAGGCTGTTTTCGTTCATAAACAGTGAATTCATAATCATAAGGATTCTTCTCATCCTTTAATCCTTTTTCTGTGGAAGTTAGCTGCCACTCGTTCATATCGATTTCAGGAAAAAAGGTATCCCCTTGAAAATCCTCATGAATGATCGTGATGTAAAGGCGCCCCACTTCTCGGAGAAGCTGTTTGAAAATTTCTGCACCGCCGATCACAAAAAATTCTTCCTCAGGCTTCTGTTTGCAATAAGAGAGAAAATCCTCGATTTGATAAAAAACGGTGCAGTCATCACGACTAAAGCTTGGATTTCTCGTAATGATGATATTTTCTCTCCCCGGCAAGGCACGGCCAATCGATTCAAATGTTTTTCTGCCCATGACAATGGGGTGTCCCATTGTCACCCGTTTGAAGTTCTTCAAGTCCTCCGGCAAATGCCACGGAAGCTCGTTATCCTTGCCAATGACCCGGTTATCATCCATCGCCACAATAAAAGAGATCATACGCTCACAGCTCCCTTAATATGAGGATGGGCTACATAATCCACGAGCTCAAAGTCCTCGTACTTAAATTGAAAAATATCTTTTACTCCCGGATTGATTTTCATTTTTGGTAGCGGATACGGTTCTCTTGTTAATTGTAGCTGAACCTGTTCCAGGTGATTATTATAAATATGGGCATCCCCTAATGTATGTATGAATTCACCAGGCTCTAAGTCACATACCTGTGCAATCATTAAGGTTAACAAAGCATAAGAAGCGATGTTAAAGGGCACCCCGAGGAAAATATCTGCAGAGCGCTGATAGAGCTGACAGGATAGCTTTCCATCTGCTACATGAAATTGGAAGAGACAATGACATGGTGGCAGTGCCATCTTATCAAGATCCCCTACATTCCAAGCGTTGACAATTAACCTTCTTGAATCGGGATTCGTCTTGATTTGTTCGATTAATTGTCGAATCTGGTCAACCGTTGTTCCGTCGGCAGAAGTCCAGGAACGCCATTGATGACCATAGACTGGGCCTAAATTCCCCTCTTCATCCGCCCACTCATTCCAAATACGGACTCCATTTTCCTGAAGATACTTAATATTCGTATCCCCAGAGAGAAACCAGAGCAGCTCATGGATAATGGATTTCAAATGTAATTTCTTCGTCGTCACAACCGGAAAGCCATCAGCTAAGTTAAAGCGCATTTGATAGCCAAAGGTACTAATCGTACCCGTACCAGTTCGGTCCTGTTTTTTTACGCCATTTTCTAACACATGTCTACAAAGATCTAGATATTGTTTCATTTTTCCACACCTTTTTCCTTTTTACATGGTTCTAATTCTACCATACATGATGTGGCAATTTCACTTTAGATTTTTGATATATTCGTATGTTTTGGGTGCTCGCTTCTTTAGGACCAATTTATTTGTAGCATCTATATAGTACATTGCAAAGCTTTCCGCAAAATATTCCTCTGGGAATGAAAGCATATAGGTCTGCCCAGGAAAAAGCACATTTTTTTCCTTTGACCAAATTTTTAGGAATATGGGATCAAATCTGATATTGTTATACACAATTTGATCGATCGAATGGGCAAGCTCATGCAGCTCTAAATTCACCGAACCATGCCCCATCCCTCTTTCACTGAAACCGATTTTCGCCAGAACCATGGAGCTCCCACCTATCCCAGGGACGTCATCCCACTGTTTTTGACTCTTGTAGCCTCTTGGGGTAACCCCTTTTAAATGATTGGCTGTCGGGTTATCGGTCAGCTTGCCATTAAAAAGCTTTATATGGATGCCATTTTGTTGTATTTTAGCTAATAGAGAGTTTGGTAGTTGATGAATATTAGTGATCATGGAAGCTGCCTTTTTCTCATCGAAAGCTTCATCAGGCAGTATGATGATTTCATTCACGGGATCCTCATCCTGTAGGTGAAGAGTTTCCCTCAAGAAGGACGCATGGGGATAATCCTTTAGTAGAATCCCATCATAGGAAGCGGAGGAGCGTCCAAGAATTGCAAGTGAGAATATCCAAACGATTATAAAAAGGAATAGCTTTCGCATTTTTCTCTTCCCTTTCTATTCATAGGAGGTATGACATGATTGAAGTTATCGATCCTTCACATACTCTTTATGCCATTTATTTAGAGGTCCCAAATGCCGCCACCGTCAAGGTTGGGAAACTAGGAGTCTATTTTTTTCAAAAGGGTATGTATATTTACGTGGGGAGTGCAAAACGGAATATTTTGGCCCGAATCGACCGACATAAACGGGTTGATAAGCGATTAAAATGGCATTTCGATTATTTACGACCCTATGGTACCATTACGAGAATTATAACATATGAAGGAACAATCGGAGAGTGTGTGCTTGCTGAGAAAATTAGGAAGGAAGTTGGAGGCAGTCTTCCAGTCAAGAGATTTGGTTCCTCAGACTGCAGATGCCCATCGCATTTAATCTACTTTTCATAAAAAATATGTAATTCTCGACAAAAGACGAGCCGGCTGGAAGACTAATATCAAGCTTCCAGGCCAGCTCGTCATAAATTTCAATAGACCTCAAAGAAGGCAGACACATGGACAGCCTTCCATTCTTCAACTTAAACCTGTAATCCAAAATTGCGGCATAAGGCAGCTAGTCCACCTGAAAAGCCACTACCGACTGCATTGAATTTCCAGTCGCCATTATGTTTGTATAACTCGCAAATGACCACAGCTGTTTCTACGGAGAAATCCTCTCCAAGATCATATCGGAGAATTTCCTGGTTATTATCCTCATTGACCACTCGTACAAAAGCATTGGACACCTGACCAAAGTTCTGATTCCTTAGCTCAGCATCATGAATCGTAACTGTTATGGCGATTTTCTCAATATTAGCAGGGACCTTGCTAAAATCAATCTTGATTTGCTCGTCATCCCCGTCTCCTTCCCCTGTACGGTTATCCCCTGTATGTTCGACTGATTGAGAAGGATGAACGAGATTATTGTAGAACACAAAATCCAAATCCTGGGTTGCTTTTCCGTTTTGATCTGTTAAGAAGGCCGAAGCATCTAAATCAAAGTCCTGACCGCCATCATAACGATTTGTATCCCAGCCCAACCCAACAATCACCCTCGTTAGTCCTGGGTTTGTTTTCGTTAAATCAATACGCTGACCCTTAGATAAATTAATCGTACCCATTTTCTTCACCTCTTAAAAGATTTGATTTTTATAGAAGACTTGTTTCCCAGGGCATACCTGCGAAAATAGCCTCATCACTTAATTATGAATAGGTTCTGACAACCTCACCTAAGCTGGCAAAGGTTGTTCCAGTTCCTACAGCCGCAAATTTCCAATCAGTTCCATGGCGATATATTTCTCCTACGATTAGAGTTGTTTTGCCGCTATAATCATCTGTCAAATTGTAATGAATGAGCTCTTGTCCATTTGTTGGGTTAACAACACGAATAAACGCATTGCGAATCATGCCAAAATGCTGTCTTCTCTTGACACAATCATAAATATTCACAACGAAGACAAGCTTTTGAATATGGGCTGGAATACGACTTAAATCCACATTAATTTGCTCATCATCTCCATCCCCATGTCCAGTAAGGTTATCGCCCGTATGCTGGACACTGCCATCATTGCTTCTTAAATTGCCAAAGTAAATCACGTCACTGTTATTTCTTAATCGGTCTCCCTCACCAAGCATGATGACAGAAGCGTCACAGTCAATGTTTGCGCCTCCGCCCCCGCCGAATAATGAGCCTAGAAGGCCTCCCCCACGATTTTCAACAGGGTCCCAGCCTAGACCTACCATGATTCGAGAAAGCCCTGGATTTCCTTTTGTTAAATCGACACGCTGACCTTTTTGTAAATTAATTGCCATTGTTTTCACCTCTTAAATTAATAATTGGGATTAAAAGCTCTGACTTCTATTTAAAAGCTATCGCTTATCCTTGCAATTTCATTTGCTTAAAATTGTCCTGAAGCTGCTCGAGTCTTCTTGTACCTTCTTCTCTTAGGCGCTTGTTTTCCTCTTCGATGGACTTCGTCTCTTGCATTCCCTTCACAATAATGTTCCAAGATTCTTCGATCGTTTCTATCTTAATGCTTGGACCACCTGCGAGTCTCGCAATATCCACACTTTGCTGAGAAATATTTTGCGCATTACGGAGGAGCATTTCATTTGTTCGTCGATCAAGCTCACTCATCGAGTCAGCGACAAGTTTTTGTCTTTTTGCAGCAACAGCCTGAATCAACCCGTTCTTAAAGATCGGAATCGTCGTCACAAAAGCGGAATTAATTTTGCCAATCAGCTTCGTATTCCCTCTTTGGAGCAACCTAATTTGGGGAGCTGTTTGCAAAGCAACCATTTTAGCCATTTCTAAGTCATAAACTCTTTGCTCCAGTAGCTCAATCGCATTCCTTAATGTATCGAGCTGCATGGAGGCCATTTGATCGCCTGAGGCCGCACGTGCTTCGAGCTGTGGTAGCTGATTATTCTTTAATTCCTCGACCTTCATCTCACCAGCAACCACATATTTCTCCAAGGTTAAATAGTACTGGTAGTTTTGCTCATACATCTGCTCGAGCATTTGGGTCGAGCCAACCATTTCATTTTGGTATTTCGATATTTCGACATAAATTTTGTCAATTTCTCCACCCATTGTTTGGTATTTCCCAAACAGCTTTTCAATGACCTTTTCGCCCCGTTTAAACAGCTTTCCAAAAAGCCCACCAGAGGTTTGTTCAAAGTCCTTTTTGTCAAACTTGTCCATGATCCGTCCAAGCTGCTTCAAAAGTTCTCCGGAGTCCTCCAGTTTGGTTGCTCTCATATTGCTCAAAATTTGGTCCGAGAACCTCGAAATTTGCACGGCAGGCTCCTTTCCAAATTCCAAGATCTGAATTTGATCTCGTTCATCAATGGAACGAGCAAGCTGCTGTACCTCGGGTTCATTGCGGAGGGCAAGCTTAATTTCGGAAACCTTCGTTTCAGATAACTTATCTTCTGGAACCTTCGTTAATAAATCAACAGATGTATTTTGAACTTGATTCATCACATCAATCTCCTCTCAAATTTTTGAAAAAACCTTGCCGAAGGATTCTCTTCATTATCGATGGCTCACGGAATTCTAGGTCAAAGACCACATCCTCAAGCCAATGGATATCATATAGATGTTCATCCACAAAATTTTCAATATCATTATGTCCTGGAGGATTATACATAATAATGTCGATCCCAAATTGATTAAGCAGCAAGAGAAGTGCTGCATCGGTTCGGGTCCTCGTTACATT
>DLCS01000187.1:0-6600 GCA_002480735.1 Bacillaceae bacterium UBA7792
ACATTCGTCACGGCTTAAATAAAGACCTCAGTTTCCGAAAAGAAGATCGAAAAGAAAATATTCGTAGAATCGGAGAGGTTGCAAAGCTCTTCGTCGATAGTGGGCAGATCGTTTCCACAGCATTTATCTCACCATTTCAAGAGGATAGAGAACTAGTCAGAAGCATGTTTCTTGAAGGAGAATTTATTGAAATCTATCTCAAATGTCCATTACAGGTTTGTGAAAATCGGGATCCAAAGGGGTTATATAAGAAGGCGAGAATAGGAGAAATTCCTGAATTCACTGGAATTTCGTCCCCTTATGAAGCACCTACAAAACCAGAAATCATCATTGAAACGGATCGAATGACGATTGAGCAATCAGTTATAAAAGTATTGTCCTATTTAAAAGGAAAGAAGATCCTTTAATATCGGATCTTCTTCTTCTTTCTCCATCTTAAGACTAAGTTAATCTCTTAATCTAAATTTACTTATCAATCCTCTTAAGCTCTCTGCCCTCTCCGCTAACGCTGTGGCGGAAGCAGTGACTTCTTCAAGTGTCGCTAATTGTTCCTGTGAAGCCGAGGCAATTTCGGATGTGTTATTGGAAGAAATTCTTGCTAACTGAGCTACTTCTTCTATTAATGTATGAACCTGTTCGATACTGGCAGACATCTCTTCTGAGATAGCAGAAAGTTCTTGTGTTTGGGAATTCACACCCTCGATTGATCTTAGAATTTGGTCAAATGTCCTTCTTGTTTCTTCCGCTAATATAAGTCCGTTCTTTGCTATTTCATTTCCATCATTTGTTATTTCCGCAGCTTTCCCAGTATCTTTTTGGATCAGTTGAATAATCTCTCCAATTTGATTGGCTGATTTCCTCGATTGCTCCGCAAGCTTCCTTACTTCATCAGCTACTACAGCAAAACCCTTGCCATGCTCCCCCGCTCGCGCTGATTCAATAGCTGCATTTAATGCTAGTAGATTAGTTTGATCGGCAATATCCGTTATAACGCTAATAATTACTCCAATTTCATTCGTTCTGCTTTCTAAAGCCTTCATCATAGAATTTGTATCCGTTGTGGAACGATAAATTTCATCCATTTGTCCAACAACCTTATGAATATATTCATTACCGATAGTGGCCTGCTTCGTTGTTTCACTTGCTGATTCTGCTACCGTTCCTGTCGAATCAGCAATTCGTTGAACTCCAATCGTGATTTCAGCGATGGCATTCGCACTCTCCTCTGTGTTTCTTCCCTGGATTTCAATCGTGTTAGAGACTTCTTGAATGGATTGAACAACCTGGTTTGTTGCTGAAGTCGTCTGTTCACTACTCGCCATTAATTCCTCAGAAGAAGATGCAACCTGCTCAGATGTAAGGTTTACCTCATGAATAATCTCTCTCAATGTTTCTGCCATTTCGTTGAATGATGTAGCTAATTTTCCAATTTCATCTCTGCTTTTTACCTTAATAGCTTCAATCATTAGGTTGCCTTTCGTTATTTCTTCTGCCCCCTTTGAAATAAGCTGAACAGGACCGGAAATACTTTTACTCAAAGTTAAGGCGATTGCTCCCCCCATCAATACGGCAATAATACTAATAATAAGAACAGAAACCATGATAAGTTTCGTTTGCTTTGAGAGCTCTTTACTAATAGCATTTAGATTCTTTTGCTGATAATTTAATAGTTCATTTGCTAGTGCTGTTAATTTCTCTTTAGCTGGTTGGCCTTCTTTTTCCATGGCATGAATATATCGCTCTGAATAGTCTAATTTCTTATATTCAATCATCTTACTTGCAATAGCAGAGTACTCTACCTCTGCCGCCATTATATTATCGATAAGGGTCATACCTACTTCTTCGTCTGTTGTTAATGTTCTCAATGTTTCAATCGTATTTTGAAAATGTTCTCTAGTAGTATTGAAACTGTTTAACGAATTTTCATCCCCGCTTATCAAATAATTTTGAATATACATAATTTCATCAGAATTGCTTAATACTAAATCATTGGTAAGTTTAATTTTTTCTGTGCTACCTTCTAGCAATGAAGCGTACCTATTATTAATTTTCTCAAATTGAAAATAAGTAATTCCTGTTACTATCGCTAACAGTAAGATTACCGAAAAAAAACTAAGAAGGATTTTTTTCCTAACAGTCATATTCATATTTTTATCCACTCCTTTCGCTTCTTTCAAAGCAAGCAAAAAACCTGAAATAAAATAATCCATAGTAATAAATAAGATACTATGGATTATTATTTCTCTAAAAAGCTTTACCTGTGGATCCAAATAGTCGGATTTTTCCTCTAACCGTTTCATTCACAGCTTCTCGGCCAGAGCGAATATATTTACTAGCATCATAAATGTCTGGATCTTGATTTAAAATGTTTCTCACTGTTTTAGAAAAGGCCAGATGATTGTCTGCATTTACATTAATCTTTGCCGTTCCTAGTGAAATGGCCTTTTTTATCTGTTCTGCAGGTAGCCCTGAACTACCGTGTAGAACCAATGGAATACCAACGATTTGAGATATTTCCTTCATTTCCACAAACCCAAGCTTAGGTTCCCCTTTGAATAGCCCATGAACGGATCCTAAGGCTGGAGCTAAACAGTCAATTCCCGTCCTCTTGACTAACTCTGCACATTCGTGTGGATCAGCATATATTGATTCTTCCAACACAATGCCATCTTCTTCTCCAGCGATACTTCCCAATTCTGCTTCAACCGTTATTCCACGTCTATGAGCGTATTCAACAACCTGTGCTGTTAATCTTACATTTTCTTTAAAGGAATAATGGGAACCATCAAACATAACAGAGGTAAATCCTGCATCTATAGCAGCTTTACAATTTTCCACACTAGATCCATGATCTAAGTGAAGTGCTACTGGAACGGTAATGGACATCTCATTCATTAGTGCTTTTACCATAGCCACTGCGACTGAAAAACCACCTAGATAATCAACCGCCCCTTCAGTCACCCCCAGAATAACAGGAGATTTTTCTACCTCCGCAGCTTCTAAGACAGCCTGCGTCCATTCGAGATTATGTATATCGAAATGCCCGACAGCATAGCCCTCACTTAAAGCTTTTGTTAGCATTTGTTTAATTGAAACTAATCCCACCTTGACGTCCTCCTTCCCAAGATAAGGACTTAAGTAAATTTAATAATGATGAATGATATCACTTAATTAAGCTTCGCTAAAATTTCTCTAATAAAAGCTGGCTCATCCTTTGGAGTCCTTGAAGTAATGATGTTTTGACTTACCACTACTTCTTCATCTCGGTATTTTGCACCGCTATTAATAACGTCATCGCGAATACCAATATAACAAGTAAGTTCTTTCCCCTTAAGAATATCAGCACTTATCATGACCTGTGGACCGTGACAGATTCCAGCAATTATTTTTGTTTGATTATTTAGAGCCTTTACAAATTCTACTATTTCTTGATTAACCCTCAATTCTTCAGGTGCACTACCACCTGGTATGACTACTGCATCAAACTCACTTGCATTAGCTTCAGAGGCTGCTAGTTCAATTTCATAAGAAACTGTATTTTTCTTTCCTTCGCATATTATTCCTTTTGCATTCCCGATAATAACCGTCTCATGTCCTGCTTCCTTGACTGCTTCATATGGATTTTTCATTTCAGAGTCCTCGAAGCCTGGTGCTAGAAGAAAAGCTACTTTCGCCATTTTATTACCTCCAGAAGAAATTTTTTTTAAAAAAGGGAAAGCCCCTACCCTTTATAGTAGAAGCTTCTCCCTAAGTTAACTAGTCAATCCCTATTGAAAAATTAAGCCTTAGTGCTGACGTTTGTTAGGTCAAGGAAGAATTCATAAGCCTCTTTATCCGTGTACCCCTCATGAACTACTTTATTTACAGCTTGAATCATTTCCTCAGGGAAATTTGATTGGAAAATGTTTCTTCCCATATCAACCCCAGCTGCTCCTCCTTGGATGGAGTTATAAGCTAAAGTTAAGGCGTCCTTCTCATGAATCTTCTTTCCACCCGCAACAACCAACGGTACAGGACAAGCGGCTGCTACTTTTTCAAAATCATCGCAATAATATGTTTTAACAATTGAAGCACCAAATTCAGCTAACATTCTAGTTGCTAACAAGAAGAATTGAGTAGTTCGCTCCATTTCTTTTCCTACAGCAACAACACCCAATGTAGGAATCGAATATCTAGTACCTAGATTAACCGCTTTATTCAATTGTTCAATAGTTTCCTTCTGCCCGTCCGCACCAATGAAGGTTTGAATTGCTATTGCGCTAGCATTCATTCGAATGGCATCTTCAATGTCAACTACCATTGATTCATGACTTAAATCATCCTGTAAAACACTTGAACCTGATGATGCTCTTAATGCGATAGATTTATTGAATGTAGGGGGGACACTACTTCTAATCGCACCTCTAGTACCCATCAAGCAATCAGCATAATTTGCTAACTTCGGAATAAGAATATCTAATCTTTCCAACCCGGATGTTGGACCCATAAAATATCCATGATCAAATGCCAGCATTACAGTTTTGCCAGTCTCTGGATTAAAAATTCTTGATAATCTGTCCTTCATTCCCCAGTCTAAGTTTGAAGCACCTTTTACATGATAGTTACCATGATTTGAAAATGGAACATCCTCTGAAAAATTTTTCGCTGCCTTATTTCCAATAATATCTGCCACTCTTATCTTCCTTTCTTTGCTGTAATTCTATGAATCTTTGAGATTAGAAATCGTAGTCTTTTGTATTCTCCTTTGTAAAAACCGTTCTTTCTGGTAAAACAATGATTCCTGAATCATCAGCTTCATAGTCATAGCCTTGAATTTTATTAGATTCTACTTTTATTTGACCAATTTCAGGAACATCTAATGTATCGCCCACTTTTAACTCATTGCCTAGCGCTAAGTGATAAGCAATATAGACCGCAAGTGCACCTTGGTCCTTAACATCCCATAAACCATGATTTTCAATTGTGTCATTTTCAATATACTGTCTCATTGAGTTAGGTGTTGCGAATCCTGTAATAATGACATCCTTTTTGTTTAAACCCTTGTTTTGAGCTGCCTGTGCCATTGCTGGAAGGGCAGTTGAATCAGGGCAAATGATAATATCAATATCAGGGTAAGTATCTAAAATACTTTCACCTACTTGAAGAGATAATTGTTCGTTACCTTCACCAAATTGAGTAGTAACAACTTCCCACTTAGGGTATTTTTCTTTTATATATTTATTTGCATAATCAACCCATGAGTTTTGGTCAGGAACAGTTGGACTTGAGTAGAACCAAGCTACTTGTTGTGCCTCATCCGGATTTTCAAGTTGGCCTGCTGCCATATCTACAAGCATTGAACCTAATAGTTCCGGTGTACCTTGATTGATATAAGCTGTTCGATATTTAGGATCAACATCGGAATCCCAAGTCACTACTTTGATTCCTGCATCTAATGCTTTTTGTAATGCTTGATTCAAACCGTCAGAAGAAACCGACGAAATTGCAATTGCATCTGCACCACTATTTACTGCACTGTTAATAATTTGAACTTGGTTTGCAACAGTACCTTCAGGTGCACCATCATACTTAACTTTAAAGCCGATCTTCTCAGCCATTTCTTGAGCACCATCATTTCCTGACTCAAAGAAGGAGTTTCCTGTCATTTTTGGAATGAATACTACTTCAATATCCTTTGCATCTTTTTTTCCTCCATTGTCACCTTTTGGGGTGCTTCCAGCATCGTCACTATTACAAGCTGCTAATAACATTGTTGATAGAGCCAAACCTGTTAATGCTTTAAAGAATTTTGATTTACGCATTTAGACTACCTCCTCTATCCTTTTTAATAGTTAATAACCTTTTCATGCTTGTCTTGATTTCTTGACCTCCCATTAAAGCTACCGAAATAATCAAGAGAAACCCTGTAGCTAAGCCTATATACTGTGTTTGGACCCCACCCATCTGCAAGCCTAATTTTAGAAAACCTATAATAATACTTGCGAGAGCTGTCCCGATAACACCCCCTTTACCTCCAGTTATTAAGGTGCCTCCTAATACAACAGCAGTTAATATCGGCATTAAATATTCAGCACCAAAATCTGCTCTGGAACTCCCTAAGTATGATGTCAAAATAACCCCAGCAATCCCCGCACTTAGCCCTGATAATACATAGGTACTAGCCATTATTTTTCGAGTATCAATCCCTGAGTACTCTCCGGCATTTTGGTTGATTCCAGTTAAATAAATATATCTACCATACCTAGTCCTATGTAAAAGGATATAGGCGATGAGCAGCATGACAACAAATACGATAACGGAATGTGGAATACCAAATAACTTCCCATTTGCTAAATTAATGAACCCCTCCGAAAATCCAGAAATTCCTTCATAAGTACTTGCTCCGGATATACCAACCAGCACTAGTGCAATACCACTATACAAGAGCATTCCACCTAGTGTAATAACCATCGCTTGAACTCTGGCATAGGCGATTAGAATACCATTTAATAAGCCACATAAGCCGCCAACTAATACTGCTAAAAGTGCAGCGCTCCAGATATTCATCCCAACCACTTGAGCCAATAATCCTGTAACCACTGAAGTTAGTCCAATAATAGA
>DLCS01000187.1:6648-12871 GCA_002480735.1 Bacillaceae bacterium UBA7792
TCCAGATATATCTATACCGCCAGTAATAATTACGAAGGTAACAAAGAAAGCGATAATCGCAATTCCTACAAAATCGTTAAAACTATTTAATAGAATGTTAATATTCCAGAATCTTGGATTGATCATGCCGAAAATTACGACTTCTGCTACTAAAGTAGCTAGTAATACCAAGTTCCATTTTGGTATTTTTTTCATCATACTACTCACACCTCCTCCTGATAGTTTAGAACCCTTGCATTTAATCTTTCCTTTTTTGTTTTCTTGGTGTTGCGGCGTGAAATTATTGCATCAACAACAACGATAATAATTAAGAGAGAACCTGAAATGGCTGAGTTCCAGAATGCAGGAACCTTCAAGAATACGAGTGCAGAGTTAATTGAGCTCATGATAATAGCGCCTATTGAAGCACCAACAATGGATCCAATACCTCCACTTAAACTTACCCCTCCCAGGACAGCTGCTGCGATAACCGTCATTTCGATCCCTACTCCAGCCGTTGTTGATATAAATCCAATCTGACTAGCAAATATTAATCCTGCTATAGAAGCACAGACACTGTTAATGACGAAAGCGATAATTTTAAATCTCTTAACAGGTATTCCAATTAATACCGCACCATCCTCGTTATCACCAATAGCAGCGAAATATCTTCCCTTTTTACTATTAGACAAGAAAAGATGAACAAGAATGACTGCTAAAATAACAATTATGGTTAGGAAATTTATTCCCAAAACTTTCATTTGTGAAATATGTTTAAAACTTTCTGGAAGATTCTCAACCCATTGACCTTTTGTAAAAATAACTTGGGTTACCCTAACAATTTCCAACATCCCTAACGTCATAATAAAGGAGGAAATTTTTAATTTAGTAACTCCAAAGCCATTAATTAAGCCGATTACAGCACCAATTGCGATAGCCGTTATAACAGCTATAAAAATACTCCCTCCATCTCTAAGAATAACTCCACTTACAGCAGCACTTAGCCCTAGCACTGCACCGATTGAGATATCGATTTCACCTGTTAACAAGACGAATGTCATCCCCATCGCTAACACAATATAGAGCAAGCTGTTTTTGAGCGCATTTTGAATATTTCCAGCTGAGATGAAATCAGAGTTTACTAGACCTACAATAATGAAAAGTAAGACTAGGAATATAATAGTCCTAAATTCTCGATGCTTATGAAAGCTTGTAAGTTTAGGCATGTCTTTCACTTCCTTTATATGTGCCAAAAGCTGCATTCATCACGTTTGTTGCATTTATTTCATCTATTCCTAAACAAACCCTACAGGTTCCTCGGTAAATTGCATAAATTCTATCACTGATTCTTTCAATTTCTTCTAAATCAGATGAGATGAGTAAGATCGAGTAACCCTGCTCTTTCAACTGCATAATAATGGAATAGATATCACTTCTAGCAGCTGCGTCAATTCCTCTTGTTGGTTCATCCATAATTATGAGCTGTGGGTTTGTTGATAGAATTCTTGCAATTACAACCTTTTGTTGATTTCCACCAGATAATGATTTAATCTCGTCATCATGACTACTAATCTTAATGCTTAGTTTGCTTACATATTCATCGGTAATCTCTTTTTCAAATTTTTTATCGAGGAAGAAACGACGCTTCTTAATTACTTGAGCGGTTACATTGCTACTCACAGAACTAATGGAAAAAATTCCGTTTAAGAATCTGTCTTCAGGAATATATGCTAACCCGCTTTCAATCGTTTCATTGGCTGCTAAATCCGTGATATCTTTACCATTCAAATAAACTTTTCCACTTTGAACTTGGTTAATACCATAAATAGCCTCTGCAATTTCAGTTCTCCCAGCCCCAACTAGACCCGCAAGACCAACAACTTCTCCCCTATATACATTAAAACTAATATCTTTAAAGCCATCTCCACAAAGTTTCTCTACCTTAAGAATTGGCTCTTCGTGACTACGATCAATATATTCTTTCCGAAAAACGTTACTCTCGCCTTTCTCACTATCAAGAGGCAATAGTCCCTTGATTAGCATATCCTTTGTGAAGTTATTAATTTGACCTTTAAGGGTAACTTTCCCATCCCGTAGGATAACTGCATGTGTTGAAATTTGAAAGACCTCGTCCAATCGATGTGTGATGTAAAAAATCCCTACTCCAGAGGCTTTTAATTGTTCAATCAATTTAAACAAAGACTCAGTTTCTGCAAATGTTAACGAAGAGGTTGGTTCATCCAAGATAAGAACTTTTGCGTCTCTTAACAGCCCCTTAATAATTTCAACCTGTTGCTGTTCTGCTATGGATAACGATAGAGCAAGTCTATTTAGATCTAAATTCCAACCTAATTGCTCGATTAGATTTTTCGCAGACTCCCTGACTTCAGCCTTAGTTTTATCAAATCCAATGGTAAGGTTCTGCTCAACAGTCATATTTGGAAATAATAATGGCTCTTGTGGAACTAGGTATATCCCCAACTTATTGGCGATTGCAGGGCTATAATTCGAAATCTTATTTCCCCGGATTTCTATACTACCTTCATCCTCTTTATAAACACCTGTTAAAATTTTCATTAAAGTGCTTTTTCCTGCTCCATTACCGCCAATAATGGAAATAACCTCTGATTCACTTATTTCAAGAGAAACACCTTTTAGAACTTTGTTTTGATTAAATGATTTCTGGATATTTTCTAATTTTACGAGCAGTCTTGAACCTTCCATAAAAGCCCCTCCATACCTTCCTAAAAAATACGTGTATGTATCCAGTTAGAATTGAAATCGCTTTCTTTAATTAATCCAAATTATAAATAAAAACAATTTATTAATCAAGTATCATTTTATTATTTTTTTAACTATTTCGATTGTTCACTAAACGTACATATATTTAAATCAAGATAGATATATAATTCACGAAGGATACTTATAAATTAAGGGATTAAATCAACTATACCCCTGTCAAAATTATTCATCACTAATATTGACTATCTTTTTTTATTATTGCTATAATGAAGATGCTAACCAAACAATTGTTTACACTAATATATTTTGTTTAACTAAATAAATTTAAAAGAGTGATAAAAAATGGGATATGAAAATGATTTAATCGTAAAAATTGCATGGCAGTATTATATTGAAGGTTTAACACAAAATGAAATTTCTGAATCGCTAAACCTTTCCAGGATGAAGGTAATTAAATATCTTGAGAAGGCAAAAACGAATAACGTTATCCAATTCAAAATTAACCTAGAAGAAATGGATAATATTAACATTCAAAATAAGATCAAAGAAAAGTTCAATCTAAAGGATATTTATATTGTTCCAACCTCAAGTGAAAAAGTAGAGAGCCTTACCATTGCTGCTGCCCAATATATTGAAGATCGTATTACAAGCGACACCATGCTCAGCATTGGCTATGGGGAAGCAGTCTCGAAAACGCTCGCACACCTGAGCATATCTACAAAATATAAAATAACATTCGTTTCTTTGTCTGGTGGTGTGAAATTCTACATGCCAACTGCAATTGATTCAAGGTCTGACTACTATACAAATCCAAATTATAATCACTATATTGTACCTGCACCTTTGCTTGTAGCTTCAAAAAATCTCGCCGACCAGCTTCTTGAGGAAAAACCGGTAAAAAAAATATTGGATATGGTTCCTTATTCTAATATCACAGTAATCGGAATTGGCGCTTTGAATGACAGGGCAACTTTAATCAAAGAAGGATACCTCAATACAAATGATTTTGAAATATTGAAAACTAGAGGCGCTGTCGGTGATTTGTTAAGCCAATTTTACGATATTAATGGCAATGTCTTGGATTTGGATTTTCACGAGAAGCTTATCAGCACTGAAATTGATGTATTAAAATCACTTAATCATGTTGTAGCAGTTGCTGGGGGACTTGACAAAAGGGATGCCATCATAGGGGCACTTAGAGGGGGATATATTGATGTACTAATTACAGATGAATTGGTTGCCAACAGTCTAATTTCAGATGAATCTTAGCGAATCAAATGAAAGGGTGGTTATTCATGGAAAAATACTTAATGGCCATTGATGCTGGTACTGGAAGTGTAAGAGTCATTTTATTTAACACACTCGGAAAGGAGTTATATGTCGCTCAATCCGAGTGGACACACAAAGAGGATGTTCGATATCCAGGTTCAATGGATTTTGACATCGTAACAAACATCGCAATCATTACTAATTTAATCAAGGAAACCATCTCAAACAGCAGGGTAAATCCTGGAGACATTCTAGCCATTTCTACAACGAGTATGAGAGAAGCAATCGTCCTATATGACGAGACAGGAAAAGAATTATGGGCATGTGCGAACGTTGATTCCCGATCCAATAATGAGGTTTCTAATTTGTATAACATAAGCGATACAATTGAATCTGATCTTTATAAAATTTCGGGTCAAACATTTTCTTTAGCGGCAATCCCAAGGATTCTCTGGGTCAAAAATAATCTTCCTGAAACATACGATAAAATTAAGTATGTCACGATGCTCAACGACTGGATTACCTACCGTTTGTCTGATGTAATTTCAGTAGAACCATCAAACGGCTGTACTTCTGGCCTTTTTGATATTAAGAAAAGGACATGGGATTCCAACATTGCAAAGAATGTAAATCTAAGAGAGGACATTTTTCCAATCGTTCATGAAAGCGGTACAGTAATTGGTCAAGTAACTAAAGAAATGTCAACGCTTACAGGATTAAGTCCAGAAACATTAGTAGTTGCTGGAGGCGGAGATGCACAGCTAGGATGTATTGGTGCTGGAGTAATCAACGAAGGAGATGCTGCAGTATTTGGCGGGAGTTTTTGGCAATATGAATATACTACAAACAATGTTCAAATCGACGGCGAATGCAGGGTAAGAATCAACTGCCACGCCGTCCCAAATACTTGGCAGTATGAGGCCATTGCCTTCTTCCCAGGTCTCGTCATGAGATGGTTTAGGGATAGCTTCTGTGAGTTTGAAAAACATTTTCAAAAGGAAACAGGCGAAAGTGTTTATGTTCAAATGGAAAAGCGGGCTCGCCATATACCTCCTGGTAGCTACGGCATGCTAGCTACATTTTCCGATGTCATGAACTATAAGTCTTGGAAGCATGCAGCCCCAAGCTTCCTTAATTTCCAACTGGACTCAGAGAAATTTAATAAAGTTAGTTTTTATCGAGCCATTATGGAGAATGCCGCATTTGTCACAAAAGGAAACATTGAGTTAGTCAATGATATTACAAACACCTCTCCTGAATCAATTGTTTTTGCTGGTGGTGCATCTAAAAGCGAATTATGGTGCCAAATCGTTTCCGATGTACTAAACAAGCCATTAAGAGTTCCTGTAGTTAGAGAGTCTACTGCTCTTGGAGCTGCCATTTGTGCTGGAGTAGGTGCAAATGTCTACAATAACTTTGATGATGCGATTGCAAAAGTCATTCAATTTGAAAAAACGTATTATCCGAATGAAGAGAATAATGCAGTTTACGAAGAGCTATACAAAAAATGGAGGGAAATCTACAAAAAGCAATTAGAACTAGCTGACAATGACTTGACAGAACATATGTGGATAGCACCGGGAATTAAATAGAATACTAGATGGAGTGATTACAATGACAATCGTTAACGAGAATGATAGAGAATATAGATTTGGAGACAGTGGTCCAAAATATTTGTTAAGAGGACCAAGAATGAATTTTGGTATTGTTGCTTTAAAACCTGGGCAGGATTTCCAAGCTCACTATCACAATATTATGGAGGAAAACTTCTTTATTCTCGAAGGAGAGCTAGAGATTCATATTGATGGTGAAATCTTTCATTGTAAAAAAGGCGATTTTATTCATGTTGAACCAAAAAAGGTTCATTATTTAGTCAACAAAGGCGAAACCGACTTTAAAGCTGCTTTTATGCTTTCTCCTTTCCAAGAAAAAGATAAAGTTGATGTAGAATATAACCCTCCCGTTTAATTGGAATAAAAATAGAATGAAAGTTCTCTCCCAACTCAAAAGCAAAGAAGATCCTTTAAAGCATAAGGATCTTCTTTTATTTCTTCCTCCAACTCGGGATAAAAATGCTTCCTGGATAAATTTTAAGATTATAAATAAAGTCAATAATATTGGTCGAGATAAATTGACAGATAATCGCGAAGATAACAATTTTATAATCAATGACGAGGGCGGTTAATAAAAAGATCAGCAGGTTAATCCCCATCATCACCTTACCTGGACTCCA
>DLCS01000096.1:0-1901 GCA_002480735.1 Bacillaceae bacterium UBA7792
ATAAGATAATAGGACTTGAGAAAACTGAAATACCTATTTCAAAAGGGGAGATACCATGGGGCCCTGGAAGAATCATCAAGGTTGGCGAACTCGGAAAAGTTGTTAAGGTTATAAGTAAGCGATTGTTGCCTAAGATGTCTAAGGGTACGGGTAAATCTGGGGCAGACAATATCGCATTTTATGCTAAATACAAGGAAGTTCTTAAAGTTACTGAGTCAGCTAATCCAATAGTTGATAGTTTAAGACAAACTGGTAAATTACCTTCATATTATGTTAATAAGGATGTGGCTGTATTAAACGGCTGGAAACCGGGAAAAGCACTTAATAACTATGTATCTGGTGGGCAACTTGGAGGAGATGTATTCAAAAATACTACAAATGTGCTACCTAATGCCCCTGGAAGAGTGTGGTATGAAGCGGATGTAGGCCTAAAAAACACAATGGCAAGAAGTAAACAGCCCGGTTCAAGACTACTTTATTCTAATGATGGGCAAATGTATATTACTAATGATCATTATAAAACAGTTCATTTTATCGGAACTTATAAATAAAGAGAGGGATTATATTGATGACACAGGAGAATGAATCAAAACAAGATAAACTTATATTGGATGTGAGTGCAGTTCAAAATTCAACTGAACTTCATTGTTTGTTAAAAAAGAATCTTGAATTACCCGATTTTTATGGAATGAACTGGGATGCATTTTGGGATGCAATTACTGGACTAATTGAATTACCTGAAACTTTGATTTTTGAGGGGTGGAGCAACGTTGAAGAGAGACTACCAAAAGATTCCCAAATCTTCATTAACCTCTTAAATGATTTTAACGAACAATATCCACATTGGAAATGCAAAGTCGTTTATAAATAGTATTTTAAAACCTTGATTGGCTAAATGCTTTTCAAGGTTTTTTACTTTAGTTTAGATTAAATCGGCTAATATTTGAGTGGGACAATACGATAATGATTTGTTTGAGAATCGAGCTCATGATGGTTGTAGCATCATGGAGTATCGTTTTAATATTTGGAGGGATGACAAGTGTGAGAATTTGGCGATAAACCATTTTATATGGCAGGGGTGTTATGACATGGAATAGCTAACAAACTAACGAGATTGACAAAGCTCTTGGAGATAAACAATGGGTAACGTAAAAGAGCGCTCTTTTATTGTCTTTGACTCATTAATTTTGGGTTGTATTTTTACTAGAGATGGTCGTATAATACTCGTTATTCGTTTAAAAAGTGTTACATAAATTGTAATCTTCGTAACGGAGGCTGAAAATTGAACGTTGTCGGATTAAACCCATTTTATCCAATGGATGAGACAACTAGAGGAGCGTTTCAAAAAGTAGATTCTATTAATTATTGGAAAATTCGAGGTGAAGATGATTTAGGAGGAAGATAATATGAGTATTTTGCCTGAGAGACTAGATGAAGTTCTAGGAGAAGAAATATATAAACGTGAAGATAGCAATCTAGTTCAGGATGCTTTAATAAGGCTAGGTGTAAACGCATCGGATACTTTCCAAGAATTTTATATCCAGTATGCAGGACCTTTTTGGGAAGAGCATATACCCTTTGAATTACTAGATATAGCAGATGAAGAAAACAATATTGAATCATACACACTCATTTCTAGAAAGGAACATGGTTTTCCGAAGCAATATCTGGTTTTAAGTGCAATGTCAGCAAATGCTGTATTAGTACTGGATACTGTAACAGATAAAGTTTATATAGTTAATTTTGAGGGTGGAGATGAACTGCTTATTAAAGGTGAGTTAAAGGCAAGTTGGTCATCGTTTTTTGATTTCTTGAAGGCATATTTTAATTGTTAATTATGGTCCAATAAAAGTTAATTCAAAGATTTTCTTAATACCTTGATGGCTAAATGCCTTTCAAGG
>DLCS01000096.1:2008-7426 GCA_002480735.1 Bacillaceae bacterium UBA7792
TGGCTAAATGCCTTTCAAGGTTTCTTTTTTGTGAGGGCTAACCTAGTGCCGAATAAAGCATTATTCATACAGAGAATAAGGATAATCCTTGTAATCTCTATATGATGTTTTAACAAATTCTTTAGTACGTACAAACCTTTAAAACCTATGACCTATCTAAGGATATAGGAAAAGGAGAACAAATATTAGATAAGGTCAAAACATATGAACAAGCTGAAAACAAGGTACTAGCCCTAGTTGGAGGTTTAGAACCAAACTCACAGCATTGATATAGGGGCATGTTGGAATAGGATTTTCGAAATAGATTTCACCTATAAGCCTCATAGTAAATTAGGCAGAAATACGGTGGTTGAATAAAAAACAAATAGGTATAATATACATAATTATGCAAAAAATAGGAGGTCCAAAACGCGAGAGGACTTATATTCTCCTACTTTAGCCACCAGGGAAGTAGAAAGAACAAAAAGCTATAATATTGCGAATCTATTTTATGTTGCTTTTTTCGGAGGAGTAGTGGCTATGTCTGTATTAGGAATAAGGAATGCAAAGTGGCTTCAAATAGAGAAAAAGTACATCCGACTGTTGACTGCGATGAGTATTTTACGTTTAGTGGATGAAGAGGAGGAAAACACATGAATCAAGAATCCCAACGAGATAAGTTGAAGGTTATTTCTTTTGATAAGGAAAAGAATCAAATAGTAGAAATAGAGGAGAAAAGAGATACATTTGCTGATGTGGGTGGACTAGAGGAAGTGAAGAAACAAATAAAAATAGATTTTATTCTTCCTATCCAGTCACCCGAGATTTTCCAAGCATTCGGAAAGGAAATAGGAGGCGGGCTTTTGTTTTACGGGCCTCCTGGTTGTGGAAAGACCTTTCTAGCCCGTGCTGTTGCTGGAGAAATCAATGCTCGCTTTGTTCATTTAGATTTACAAAGCATTTTATCAAAATGGTCAGGGGAGGCCGAACAAAATTTACATGACTTTTTTGAGGATGCCCGAAAGAGAACGCCTTGTGTCCTATTTATTGATGAATTAGACGCACTTGGCGGAAATAGGCAAAAGATGTCTGCCCATCATGATCGATTACTAGTCAACCAGTTACTGATCGAATTGGATGGTTCAGCGTCAAATAATGAGGGGATTTACGTGATCGGTGCAACCAATACTCCATGGTATTTAGACCCAGCACTGAGACGGCCAGGTCGTTTTAATTCATTAATTTTCCTTCCGCCGCCACAATTAGAGGAACGCAAAGCCATCCTAGCTTTGAAAATAAAAGGCAAACCTCAAGAAGATATACAGTTGGATCTGATTGCGGCGTATACAGAACATTTTTCTGGTGCGGACCTAGACCACCTCGTGAAGGATGCGATTAATTTTGCTATTGCACGTTCTTTTGAGACTGGCGAGATACAACCATTGACGAATGAAGACTTCATGAAGGCAATGGAGAAACGGCAAGCAACAACGCTTGAATGGTTCGCAACAGCGAAAAGCTATGCCCTGTTCAGCGATGTCAATCAGGAATATAAGGATGTCCTTAATTATATTTACAAAAATAATTTGAAATAAGGGAATGAATAACATGACAGGGTCTTTAAACAATCAATTTTCTTTAATGAAATATTATATAGATAAGGGCGAAATAGAGAAATCTATAGAGCAAGCTGAAGCAGTCCTTCAAGACAACCCTGAATCCCCTATTGGCTATATTTTAATGGTCTATCATTACTATATGGTTGGACAAAATGAGGAGGTCATCAATTGGAGTGACGAGGCGCTTCAAAGGGGACCAGAGGATGAAGCTGTCATCGAGTTTATCTCCTATATTTATCAGGATTTGCAATGTGATCAAGAGAAATGGAAAGAACTTGTCGAGACGGGTCTTCGCCTCTTTCCTGAGAATGCTAGTTTCCATGCGCAGTATGCACATATTCATAAAGCAACAAATATTGAACAAGCGAAATTGTCTTATCAAGAGGCGATTCGGCTTAAGCCGCATGAGGAGTTATATTTAGGGAATTACGCTGCCTATTTATATGCATTAAACGAGAGAACGGAAGCTGAAAAATATGAACAATTGGCTCTTCAAGCAAATCCTGAAGATGTAAATAATTTGCTAAAATTTGCTAAGATTGCTTTTGATGATGAAAAATTCAAAAAAGCACAATGGCTAATAGATGAAGCAATGAGACTGGAGCCGAACAATCAAAACGTACGTGATTCTTATAAGACTATCTATCCTACTAAAAATGTTTTTATACGTTCTGGAATTCAGTTACATGTTTTTTTGTTTAAAATGCTTGTAGGTTACCCAGCAATTTATATTTCAAAGATTATTGGCAACAAAATTTCCTTTGAATTTCTACTCTTCCTTGTTTTTCTTGCGGAATTGGGTGGACTTTATCTCATAATAGGAACGAAATCATTTTTTATTTTGCTTGGACTCTATTTTCTTATCATATTTGTCGGTTTGAGAATCAAAGAATCAATGCTCAAAGCCGCTGGATTATCCAATATAGAAGAAGAAACGATGGAAAAGGAAGCGAAATCACAGCGCAAGGCAGCATTAAAGAAAATGAAAAAGGAAATAGCCAAAAACAAAGAGGTTGCCATTGAAAAAGAAGAAATGTTACCATCTGCGAAGCTAGAAATGCAATTATCCGAAATATGGGATTCAGCTAATATTGAAGAAATAAAAATTGAAGCGGAAGCTAAGGCAGAAGAAAGAGCAAAAGAAGAGGAAAAGGCAAAAGAAAAAGAAAAAGCTGCTCTTACGAAAAAAGAATCATCTAAAAATACTCCAGGTAAGACGGAGAATCCAACACCGATTGAATGGCCAAAAGAATATAGTAGATGGCCTGTATTTGTCATGATCTTTGCCATAGCACTTAGCATAACCATTCGGTACGTCCCAGGAATGATTGAGAAAGCGAATCGTCCAAAACCTCTTCCAGTTGAAACCCAACAATCAATGACAGCGTTTAAAGAGGACCAAAGGCTGAATGAAGTAAAAATGAATATACAAAATTATCTGCCTGTTGTTACCCAATTTACGCAATCATTAGGGGATGAGAATGCTATCGGCAATATGAGCGATATTATTTATCAAGGCTACGAAGAGGTCATCAAGGAAAATATTGACCATCCACTTCTTAGTCAATTGGCGAATGCTAACATACAAAGGGCTAGCACCTCGATAACATCATCGTATTTTTTATTGGTGAATGAGGAGGAAAATATAAAGGCAGTGGTAGAAATCACCTTTGGAAAGCTGACTCATCTCTATGCCGAAGATTGGAGTCAAACCGAAACGGAAATAGAGGAATATCAAAAATGGTTAAACCATATTGAAACGAAGGGAATCGATATTGCCGAAATTACTGAACAGAGTTTATAAATGGTGTATATCAATTCTTTATGAAAGAGTATTTGTTTTTTGCTAGCAAGTAAAAAAGAGCGAGATTTAGTGAGAAAATAATCATGAGCAACTGCACCCAACCTAGTATGAGAATAACCTGTCCGATCGTGGGCGGGTTATTTTTTATGGTTGTTAAGTGGATTTAGCGGGAAGTACGGTCTGCTAAACAAAGGAAATGGAGGATCCGTTCCCGTTTTTATACTTACCTTTCATTGATTAAAAGCCGATGATGATTTCATTAATTATTTTGAATTGACCAAAAAGTTGTACTATGATAGTATAACTATCATATAATAGTAAAACTCTCACTTTTATGTAAAAAAAAGGATAGGTAATTAATCAGTAAACGCTTATGTCTAGGGGGAATATAAATGAATTGGAATAAAGAGTATGATGTTTTGGTGGTAGGCTCGGGGGCCTCGGGCTTTTCTGCCGCGTTAACTGCAAAATTAGAAGGAATGGAAACGCTTTTAATCGAGAAGGAAGGGAAATTTGGCGGGGCCACAGCACTCTCTGGCGGAGGAGTGTGGGTACCGAATAATCGCTATTTGGTGGAAGCAGGTGTTGCTGATACCTTTGAAGAGGCAAAACAATACATGGACTCCACAATTGGAGAACGAACATCCGATTTAATGAAGGAGACGTATTTGCATAAGGGTATTGAAATGTTAGACTATTTCCATACAAAAACCAATCATATGCGCTTTTCATATGCAACGGATTATTCGGATTATTATGCTCATTTTCCAGGTGGCAAGGCTCATGGTCGTTCCATTGAACCACTGATTTTTGATGCGAGAAAATTAGATGATTGGGAAAAACTCATGTTAGAGCCAACCTTAGACACTGCTGGATTTGTCATGACAGGACAAGATTTTCGTTATGTCAATATGTTAACCCGGACGTGGCAAGGCAAAATGAGAGCATTACGTTTGGGATTAAGGATGATTAAATCAAAAATAACTGGTGCTCGATTTGTGTCTTTAGGTCAAGCATTAATTGCTCGATTCGCTTTATCCTACAAGGAAGCGGGCGGGGAGCTTTGGGTTAATACAGCCTTTGAAGATTTTGTTGTAGAAAATGATAGAGTCATTGGGATCAAGGTGAAAAAAGACGGCAAAGAGATGTATTTAAAAGCCCGAAAAGGAGTGATTTTTGGCTCTGGTGGATTTTCAAAGGATCAAGAAAAAAGGGAAAAATATTTGCCCAAACCAACCAATCACGAATGGACTTCCTCTCCAGAAGGTCAAACAGGAGACCTTCTGACACCAGCTGAAAAACTAGGGGTGAAATTTGATTTAATGGATAAGGTATGGGGAGCGCCCTCCATTATTGACCATGAAGGGAAGCCCTATTTCCTCGTTGCTGACAGGGCCATTCCAAGTATGATCATCATTGACCAAAATGGAGATCGATACTTAAACGAAGCCATTCCATATCATGAGTTTGTCGATAAAATGTATGAACATGATACAAAAACAAAAGGAAAAGCGATTCATTCTTGGATCATTGTTGATAAAAGAACCAAATCGAGATATCTATTTGATACTCTCTTTCCAGGACAAGATTTTCCGAAAGAATACTATGAAAAAGACATCGTAAGAATAGGCAACACTGTAGAAGAGCTGGCGGAGAAATTAGGCATGAAACCTGAAAAACTAAAAGAAACAATCGAGCGTTTCAACGGTTTTGCTCGAAACGGGAAGGATGAGGATTTCGGCAGAGGCGATAATCCTTACGACCGATATTATGGAGATCCGACATTGAAGAATCCGAACTTAGATGTACTAGATAAAGCCCCTTTTTATGCATTACGGGTATATCCTGGTGATATAGGAACAAAAGGCGGCGTAACGATCGATGAATACGGCAGGGTGCTGAAAGAGGACGGAAGCTATGTAAAAGGGCTCTATGCCTCCGGAAACTGTACCGCTTCTGTCATGGGTGAAACGTATCCTGGTCCAGGAGCAACATTAGGCCCTGGTATGACATTCG
>DLCS01000035.1:0-404 GCA_002480735.1 Bacillaceae bacterium UBA7792
AGATCATCGTCCATGATTCTGAGCTCTCCAATGTGATGAAAACCTTTGCTATGACCCGTGACATGGGTGCCTATATTTGGGGGGATGTGATGGCGTGGATTCAAAATAACCTACGTTGGCGCACAATTAAGCCTCATGAAACAGAAGTTCAGCTTGTAGACGGAATCAAAATTCTCAACTTTGGTCCTGGTCATGCCTACGGGATGCTCGGCCTGCACGTAGAACTCCCAGGGCATGGTAATATTTTACTTGCATCAGATGCACTTTATACAAAGGAAAGCTATGGCCCGCCCGTTAAACCACCTGGAATTCTATACGATTCCGTCGGCTACAGCTCAACAGTTGAACGCATTCGCCGACTTGCCAATGAAACGAATTCACAGGTTTGGTTTGGCCATGATCCT
>DLCS01000035.1:484-8898 GCA_002480735.1 Bacillaceae bacterium UBA7792
GTCACCAATCAGACATCTGGTTTGGTCATGATGCCAACCAATTTAAAACATTCATCAAATCGACCGATGGCTATTACGAATAATTAAGAGTAATTTCGTTCTTTCTAAAAGGAGCCCTTTGAACATCGAATTGTAGTTGAATACTTAATACAGGGAACGAATAGACCTTTTCGTCGGAGGAAAGGTCTATTTCAATTTCGTTTTGTTCCTCCTAAGCGTTAATACATTCGTGAAGACTACACTTATGTACGAAATCGGTTTCTAAACCCCGATTAAATCCATTCTCAAAATTCCCAGTTTTATCAATGTTTAAGGAGTAATTTATAAAATTTTCTATAAATTTAGAAATTTATGGTTGATTTTTATCATATTTATAGGCTAGTATATTAATGAAAGCGGTTTCCTTTATTTTTTTATAAAGTTTATGGAAAGCGGTTTCCTTAAACTAGAGGAGGTGTTTATTTACAAGTTTAATAGAAAGTGAGTTTGCGATAACCAAAACTAATACATTGGGGGAATTCAATTGAAAAGGATGAAAAAATGGGTTGCCTTAGGGGTAGCTTCCTTGCTTGCTCTTTCATTAGCTGCCTGCAGCGAAAAGGATAATGAAAAGGCATCAAGTGATGGCTCGAAAGATTCAAAGGGTGGAAAGGAACAAATTACGTTAGATTTCTGGACTTTTGGTGCAACAGGGTATGAAGACTTAGCGAAAGAATACGAGAATCAAAATCCCAATATCAAAATTAAGGTGAAATCCTCTGAAACAGCAGACCATCATGATGCCTTATTTACAGCTTTATCTGCAGGCAGCGGGGCACCAGATATTGCGATGCTGGAATTAGATCAGTTTGATCGTTTCAAGGTAGCTCAGGATCGTTTCGTCAACTTATATGACCATGGTGCGAAAGACGTGAAGGATCAGTACTTAGATTGGAAATGGAAATACGGAGAAAATGCAGATGGAGATTTTCTATTCGGTCTTCCTACTGACATTGGTCCGAAAGCATTGTATTATCGCACGGATGTATTTGAGAAAGCGGGCCTTCCAACTGAGCCAGAGGAAGTGGCAAGCCTTATCAATTCACCAGAAGCGTTTGAACAAGCTGGTTTACAAGTGAAGGAAAAAACAGGTTTGTTTTTTATCGATAGTATTGAAATGGCATTCCGTGCTTACTTAGATGCTGCCGATCCAGCATTATTGTCACCTGACAACAAATTATTGCTAGGAGACGATAGTCAAGCGAAGAAAGCATTTGACTACGCTGTTAAATTAAATGATTTAGGGATAGTAGGTAAATTTGAAATGTGGAGCCCAGAGTGGGCCAATGCCGTTAATAAGGGTGAGTTTGGAGTAGAATTAGGAGCTGGTTGGTTAAAAGGCTGGATGGAAGGAAATGCACCAGACGCAGTCGGAAAATGGAGAGTGGCTACTTTGCCAACAGATTTTGCGGCAAACTGGGGTGGTTCTTATATCGCAGTGCCAAATGAAACAAAGCATGCACAAGAAGCTTATGATTTTATTGAATGGCTCCTATCAGCAGAAAATCAATTCAAATCATTCCAAAGTCATGGATTATTCCCATCTGCCAAGGCTGTCTATGATATGGAAGAGTTTAAGACAAACGCAGATGAGTTTTTCGGCGGGCAGGCATCAGCTCCAGTATTTGCTGAAGCTGCCCAAGATATCTCTGGCATAGCTTTCAAGGGGGAAAAATACTTCCCAATCTATTCCGAAGTATTGAATGCTCTTAAGAATGTTCAAAATAATGGGACGGATCCAGAGAAAGAGTGGAAAGACGCTGTGAAGCGTGCGGAGGATTTATTAAAACGTTAATCTTGAGAATTTGAAGATAACGGTCGGCTTCCTTCAATGAGCGAGCCTTTCAGTGCAATCAGATAAGGTTCACGAAAAAAGGCCGGCCGTTCTTCCTATTCATCACCCACATGTGTGAAAATGATAGACGGATTTGGGGTCTCATTGGCACCATACATCCTCGAACTGGAAAAGAGGCGTGAAAATGAACTCGATTAGTAAGAAGGAATCTATATTTAAGAGGAAGAAATTCCGGTCTGAAGAACAAAAGGACAGGATTTCGGGATATTTATATATAGCGCCTTTCTTCATAATTTTTACACTTATCGGTCTATATCCCGCATTATTTAGTATTTATTTGGCCTTCCAAAAATGGAATGGGCTAGGTCCCATGACATTTAATGGATTAGAAAATTTCAAAATGGTGTTAACAGACCCCCTATTTTGGAAGTCCGTCTACAACACGATTGTAATGGGGATTATGGGGACAGCCCCCCAATTAATTGTCGGCCTTATTTTAGCCTACTTATTAAATATGGCTTTTCTTCGATTGAAGAGCTTCTTTCGTGTAACGATATTTATGCCTTATTTGACATCAATGGTGGCTGTAGCCCTAATATTCAGTGTGCTATTTAGTAATCATGATTCTTCCTTAGCCAATTATGTGTTAACTCATCTTTTCGGACTTGACCCCGTCACATGGGGAGCATCCGAGTGGGGAACGAAAATCGCGATTTCGATTATGGTGTTCTGGAGATGGGTTGGATACAACACCATTATTTATCTAGCAGGAATTCAGAGCATTCCGAATGATTTATATGAAGCAGCAACGATCGATGGAGCAAATAAGGTTCAGCAGCTGTTTTACATCACCATACCAATGATGAAACCATTTATTATCCTGACGGTATTTACTTCTACAGTTGGTGCGATGCAGCTATTCTCTGAACCGACGGTATTTTTAGGAAGGGATGCATTTACAAGGGATGAAGCGATGACCATCGTCATGTATTTGTATCGTGATGCATTTCGACTGCAGTCCTTTGGAACAGCTTCGGCAACCGCGATTATTCTATTAGTCATTATAACGGTGTTTGCTGTCTTGAATACAAGGTTAACCCAAGGCTTTGGCAAAAAGAAAAGAGGTGTGTAGGATGAGTAAACAAAAAGAGAAAAAGGGTAGAAAGCTATCAATAAGCAAAATCATTGTTTACTTGTTTTTATTCCTAGCCTCGCTTATTTCACTATTTCCTTTCTATTGGATGTTTGTGATGGCAACAAGGCCGAGTGCTGCCTATAACTCTATTCCGCCTGTACTAACACCAGGAAATATGATGGTTGAAAATTTTAAAAAGGTGTTAAGTCAAATCGATTTCTTCGGTGGCATGTGGAACTCCTTTGTCCTTTGTGCCATTGTAACGATCGTTGTTCTATTCATCAGTTCCCTAGCCGGTTTTGCTTTCGCCAAATTTAAATTTCCAGGGAAAAATGTCCTTTTTGTAGCGGTTCTTTTGACGATGATTATTCCACCGCAATTAGGGTTAATTCCACAATATTTCCTAATTTCAAAAGCGGGACTCCTTAATACCTTACCAGGGGTGATGATTCTATTCTTTCTTCATCCTCTAGGAATCTTTCTTATGAGACAATATATATCAGAAGCGGTTCCTGATGAGCTTATTGAAGCTGCAAAGCTGGATGGGTGTTCGAACTTTCGAATTTTTCGAAGCATTGTTTTACCAATCATTTTACCTGCATTTGCAACATTAGGAATCATTGTCTTCACAGCTGTTTGGGGAGAATTCTTATGGCAGTTTACGATATTACGAGACCCAGAGATGTACACCATTCAAGTGGCTCTTGCACAGTTAAGCAACACGCAAAATGTCGATTTTGGAATGATTATGTCTGGAGTATTCTGGGCAACTGTTCCATTATTAGTTATTTTCCTATTATTTAACCGTTTATTTATTTCCAGTATTACAGAGGGCTCTGTGAAATAATTTTTCCTGTCCTTCTATTGTTTCCTGCACCAACTCTTAGTAATCTAAAGAATAGGAATATTATTATTTGATTGAAATTGAAGGGGAACACGATGAATTTAACGATAAAAGATATTGCAAAAATGGCAGGGGTTTCACAGTCAACCGTATCAAAGGTAATCAATAGCTATGGCGGAATTAGTGAGAGGACAAAGCAGAAAGTTGAGACCGTTATTAATGAAATGGGCTACCAACCCAATTTTTCCGCAAGATCTCTTGCGACAAAAAAATCGAGTCTGATTGGCCTCATCTATGCGGGAAAAATCAATGTAGATATGACCCACCCCTATTTTAATGAGGTTATTTCAACTTTTAAGAAAAATATTGGTCTCCTTGGCTATGATATTTTAATGTTCTCAACTGAACATTTTCTGAAGGATAATGGCAGCTACATTGCAAGATGCCAGCATTTCAATGTGGACGGCTGCTTAGTTATTGCGGGGGAAGAGGTGGAGGATGCCACATTTGAGCTTGCGGAAAGCGGTTTCCCTTGTATTGGGATCGATATTGAGTTAACCGGGCCAAAAGCAAGCTATGTGATGACCGATAATGTCAATCTTTCGCGAAGAGTCGTAGAGCATTTCTATTTGAATTCCATCAGAAAAATCGCCTTTATCGGTGGAATGCGTGAATCAGTGATTTCTAGTTTGCGAAAAAAAGGGTTTTTGGATGCGATCAATCAGTTTGGTCTTGAATTTCGAGAAGAATGGATTCAGTATGGTGATTTTCATGAAGAAAGCGGCTACGTCGCTATGAAGAGAATACTTGAAATGAGGGAGATCCCAGAAGCTGTCTTTGCCACATCTGACATGATGGCCCTTGGTGCGCTAAGGGCTATTAGAGAGGCTGGACTCCAGGTTCCAAAGGATATCCGAATCGTTGGATGTGATGATATTGCTGCCTGTCGATACAGCGATCCGAAGCTTACGACAGTCAAACAGGATAAGGAAAGAATCGGCAAATTATCCGCTTATATGCTAAATGATTTCATTAATGGGAAGAGCCATATTAAGCCAGTGTTTACTGACTCTGAAATCATCGTACGAGATTCTTGTGGAACGAACAATAGCTTCTGGTAACCTTAGGATCATGGCAGATGTACAATGCCTTATGAAAGACTTTTGCATCGTTTGATAGGAGGTTTATGGTTGAATAATTATGCGGTTTTTGATACAGGAGGTTCCTCTATAAAGTATGCCGTGATGGAAGAAACCGGGCAGGTTATAGAAAAATTCTCCATTCCTACGCCGAAGGATGGTATTAGCTCGTTTGTCCATACAATTGAAACAATCGTCAAGGATTTTCAAACTAGATATGTTATAAGTGGGATTGCCTTAAGCATGCCTGGCGCAGTTGATGTGGAATCAGGATATATTAAAGGAGTAACAGCGATTCCATATTTACATGGGCCGAATATTAGAAAGCTGCTTGAGGAGAAGCTCAATCTCCCTGTCGAGCTTGAGAATGATGCCAATTGTGCAGGTTTAGCAGAAGGCTGGCTTGGTGCTGCAAAAGATGTCAATGACTATATTTGTATTGTGATCGGGACCGGCATTGGCGGCTCGTTATTTCTTGATAAGAAAATTCGTCATGGAGCCAATCTATTCGCTGGAGAATTTGGCTATATGATCTTGGAGGATTTCCATAATCAGCCCATCGGCGAAACGTGGAGTTCCCTTGCTGCAACCGGTGGCTTAATTAAGCAGGTTGCTAAGCGCAAAAACATGGACCCAGAGATCCTTGACGGCAAAAAGGTATTTGCAATGGCTGAACAAGATGACAAGGAGGTCCAGGAAGAAATTGAGAAATTTATTAAGCGCTTAGCTGTTGGAATATATAATTTGCAATACATCATTGACCCAGAGAAAATCCTCATTGGCGGAGCTATTAGCCACCGCGAGGGGCTGATTGAGAATATTAACGAAAAACTCAAGCAAATGAGAGCAGATCAACATTGTTTAGAAATTCAAGTGGAGAAATGTCAATTTGGAAACGACTCAAATTTAATTGGAGCCCTTTACCACTTTTTGCAAAGGAACTCTTCGAGAAAATAACCAATATGATGAAGCATGGAGGAAAAAAATTGATACATGAACATTTAAAGCCGTTTCCTGCTCACTTTCTTTGGGGGTCTGCTTCCGCTTCCTATCAGGTAGAAGGGGCTTGGGATGAAGATGGAAAAGGCCCTTCTATTTGGGACCAGTTTGTCCGAATCCCTGGCAAGACCTTCAAAGGAACAACTGGGGATCTGGCGGTGGATCATTATCACCGCTACAAAGAGGATGTACAATTGATGGCGGAAATGGGATTGAAAGCATATCGTTTTTCCGTTGCTTGGACTCGTATTTTTCCTCAAGGAAAAGGGAAGGTCAATGAAAAAGGCATACAATTTTATAGTGATTTAATTGATGAATTGATAAGCAAGCAAATCGAACCGATTCTCACCATTTATCATTGGGATTTGCCGCAAGCATTACAGGATGAGTATGGCGGTTGGGAATCGCGTCAAATTGTCGATGACTTCACAAACTATGCGGTGACGTTATATAAGCACTTTGGAGATCGTGTCAAGTATTGGGTAAGTTTAAATGAGCAAAATATTTTTACTAGTTTTGGATATAAAATGGCCATGCATCCACCCGGGGTGAAGGATGAAAGGCTTTTCTACCAGGTTAATCATCATGCCAGCCTTGCTAATGCAAGTGCGATAAAGGAGTTCCGCAGATGGGTCCCTGATGGGAAGATTGGTCCAAGCTTTGCTTACTCTCCAGCATATCCTGCCACTTCGAAGCCAGTGGACATCCTTGCTGCCGAAAATGCCGAGGAGCTGAATGCACACTGGTGGATGGATGTCTATGCATGGGGGAAATATCCGCAGTCCGCATGGAGGTATTTGGAGGAAAAAAGACTGGCACCAGTCGTTGAAAGTGGCGATTTTGAATTATTACAGGAAGGCAAGCCTGACTTTATGGGGTTGAATTATTACCAAACAACCACCTTTGAAACAAACCCGTTAGACGGAGTGTCTGAAGGGAAAATGAATACATCAGGGAAAAAAGGGACTTCTCAGGATACTGGGATCCCAGGACTTTACAAAACGATCAAAAATGAGCATCTAGAAAGGACGAATTGGGACTGGAACATTGACCCGACCGGCCTCAGAATTGCTTTGCGTCGGATAACAAATCGATATCAATTACCAATTCTCATTAGCGAAAATGGGCTCGGTGAATATGATGAGCTTGAGGAAGGCGATATCATTAATGATGATTACCGGATTCAATACCTTAAGGTTCACCTGCAGGCGGTTCAGGAAGCGATCACCGACGGAGTTGACATGCTCGGCTACTGCACATGGTCGTTCACCGATCTTCTCAGCTGGCTAAACGGCTTCCAAAAACGGTACGGTTTTGTCTATGTCAATCAACATGAAGAAGGGGTCCATGACCTTCGCCGTATCAAAAAGAAAAGCTTTCATTGGTATAAAGAAGTCATTGCTTCTAACGGGCAAAAACTTTAAATGAATAGAAGATTCCCTACCTTTTTCGGTAGGGATATTTTTTGTGACCGGAAAGCTTAGATTACGTATTGATTCTTACTCCTTCAACTGCTTTTCCGCCACTTCCAGTTCTTCCTTGCTATCTGTATGGACAAAAAAGCGCTGGATTGGATTTGTGATGCGATTGAGTCCAGTCTCAAACTTTTCTACAAGATGTGTTGTTCGCTCATAGATGACTGAACGGAGATGATCGAGCTCTCCACTGAGTTTTTTCAAAAACCCTTCCTGCTGATCCAATCTTTCCATGACCGTTGTGTGATAGACCTCCTGGAGATCCAGTTTTTTCGAAATCTCGTTATAGAACTCCTGCTGCTTCTTCAGTTCTTCACCAACAGCTTCATGTCCCTCAAGATGGGCGGACATTTTTGAAATCGCAACTTCCTGGGCCTCCTGTTGGTTCAAAATCGCCTGCGTCATTAAGCCATCAGCATCCAGCTTCTCCATTAATGCCTCGTTCCTTTTCTCCAGCTCATCTAATCGTTGAATCAGCATCTCATTTGTTTTCAACTGATTTTCTAATAGGTCCTGCATTTGCCTTGAATACTGCTCCTGGTCATTCAGTTTGTTCTCCATCTGCTGCAGCTTGCTCGCTTGAGCGGTTCTCGTTCTTTGTATTGCATGATGAACCCTTTTTAACGAGTTTTGCAGGGTATCATTCATACTAATTTGCATCTCGAACATGGCCTGTAAAGAATTATATCTAAATACCTCCTGATTCGACGAGATTGGCTTGGAATCTATCCTAAGATAGACTTGAGGGTTCTTCTTTATCCCCATCTGTTTGTCACTTCCTTTTTAATAGGCTGAGAAAAGAGCTTTTTAATAAAACTGTGTCCTATATTATGCTATGAAAATTCGTTCGCAAATGAAACCAAGTTCCAATAGGTTGAATAATCAAAAATCAACTGGAAAATATAAGAAAGAAGTGTAAGGGGTTCGGTAAGAACAAGGAAATAACTCATACACAAAAGGCAGTAGCAAAAAAGTCCTGCGGTAATAT
>DLCS01000032.1 GCA_002480735.1 Bacillaceae bacterium UBA7792
TTAAGGGAGCCAATCCGATGGAAGGCTCATCAAATAGGACAAGCTTTGGTTTTGACATTAATGCTCTCCCAATCGCAAGCATTTGCTGCTGTCCACCGCTCAAGGAGCCTGCAGGATCATTTCTTTTTTCCTTGAGAATCGGGAACAATTGATAAATTTCCTCGAGCGCCTTCTTGAGCGAATCCTTGTTTTTCCTACGGACATAGCCCCCTAACAACAGATTTTCATAGACAGACATTTGTGGAAAGAGCTTCCTCCCTTCCGCACATTGTACAATTCCTGCCTGCACGAGACGATCTGGTGAGAGACCGCCTATATTCTCATTCAGAAACTGGATGCTGCCCCCAGATGGCTTACTCAAGCCACTGATCGTTCGGAAAATGGTACTCTTTCCAGCCCCATTTGCCCCAAGCAGGACGACCAATTCCCCAGCACCGACGTCCATGTTAATTTCATGCAGCGCTTGAAATGCTCCATAATGGACGGATACATTAGTTAACTGGAGCATTGGTATCACCTCCAAGATAGGCTTGAATGACGAGCTCATTATTTTTGATTTCATCTGGAGTCCCATCTGCGATCTTCTTGCCATGGTTCAAGACGATAATTTTGTCTGCGATACTCATCACCATCTTCATTTTGTGCTCAATTAGACAAACGGTAATCCCTTTGTCGACCATTTTCTTCATTAATTCTGCAAGTCCATCTGTCTCCTCTGGGTTAATTCCTGCTGCCGGCTCATCAAGAAAAACAATCTCAGGATCCGTCGCCAAAGCAAGGGCAAAAGCTGTCCTCTTTTTTGCTTCCTGTGATATATCTGAAACAAGCCGATGAGACATTTCAGACAAGCCGACAAATTCCAGAACCTCATGGGCTTTTTCTCGACATGCGGCCTCCTCCCTTTTCAACCTCCCTGTCTTAAAAATCGAGTCAAATAATCCAGATTTCGTTCTTAAACGGTGGCCAATGATGACATTATCAAGAACCGTTGACTGCTCAAATAGGTGCGTCGTTTGAAAGGTTCTTCCCACTCCGAGCCGAGCAATTTCATAGGTTCTCAATTTCGTAATATCCGTCCCTTTAAAATGAATGGTGCCTTCGGTTGGCGGATGGAGCCCACTAATTAAATTGAAAAAAGTGGATTTTCCCGCCCCATTCGGACCGATAATCGCGGTAATTTTGTTTGTTTCAATTTCGGCATCCACCTGATTGACAGCGGTCAGTCCACCGAAGGATTTTGTCAATCCCTTTGTTTGTACGAGCATTATTTCTCCTCCTTCATTGAGACTGGATTCACTGGCTGCATTAGCTGCTGGGTTTTTCTCATGTATCTTTTCGCTCTCCACATCTGATACCCACCGGCTATTCCTCGTGGATAGAAAATAATTAATAGGGTGAGCAAAGGTCCAAAGATGAGCATGCGGTAATTTTGCAGAAATTGTAGATATTGGGAAAGCCAGACAATGAGTAGCGTTCCAATTAAGGGTCCTGATAAAGTTCCCATTCCCCCAACGATCAAATACATCAGCATATCAAAGGTCACGCTAATATAAGAAATATCAGGGCCAATAAAACGCACAAAAGCAGCATATAGTCCCCCGCTTAAGCCAGCGAAAAAGGTGGATAGCACGAAGGAAACCATTTTTTGCTTCATCGTTGCAATCCCAATCGTTTCGGCCAGCTCCTCACTATTACGAATCGCTATGTACGTGCGGCCGATGATCGAATTCATGATGCGATGCATCAAGAAAATAACGAGGACAAGGAAGAATAACAACAAATAATATTGATTTCTCGGTGTATCAAAGGTGATGGGTCCAATTGGTGCGGGTACAGGGATACCAATTAAGCCCCTGACTCCTTCAGTCAACTCCTCCCATTTGTACAAAAGGAGATAGATGATGTAGCCAACACAGAGTGTGTAAATTGCAAAAAAATGCTCCTTCGTCCTTAGCGCAACAAGACCGATGACAAAACCGATGGCGGTTGTGATGATCAGTCCTAAAACAAGGGCGAGCCAAAAATTCAATCCCATTTTCACCGTCAATAGCCCGACAGAGTATGCACCAATTCCAAAAAAACCTGCATGGGCGAGGGAAAGCTGACCAGTAAAACCTCCGATCAAATTCAAGCCATGAACAGCAATCGTCCAAATAAATGTGAGTGAGAATATATGAAGGACATATTGATTATCGGTAAAAAGGGGAAACAGGATCGCAATCGCCAACAGAAGCATGGACAGATTTCGATTCGTTAGTACCTTCTCCATTAATGGACCCCCTTTGCGAACAAGCCTTTCGGACGAGCCGTCAAAATAACAACTAATAATAGAAAGGCAATCAAGTCCTTATAATCATTCGAGATAAAGGTCGCACTAAGGCTCTCAGAGAAGCCCAAAATATAGCCGCCGATAATCGCTCCTGGAATGCTTCCCATGCCGCCAATAATTATAATCACGAACGCCTTCAGAATCACAAGATGACCCATCCCGGGAAAAACGAGATTGATTGGTGAAGCAATCGAGGCTGCGATGGCTGCTAGTCCACCAGAAATAAAGAATGTCAGCATTGCCACCTTGTTTGCATTGATCCCCACTAGGAAGGCTCCTTCGCGATCTTGAGACATCGCAATAATCGTCGCACCAACCATTGTTTTCTTTAGGAATAGATTTAAAAGGATCATCACGACGATCGCCGTCCCGATAATTAAAATCCTTTGCATGGTCACGGTGAGACCGAAGAATTCTACTACCTGACCGAAGGGCGTTGGCATCGGGCGGTATTCGGCACCCCAAACAAGCTGAACCAAGGCTTCCAAAAATAACATCATACCAATAGCAGCAATTTTATCGTGGGTCGGTGGAGCATTGCGCAAAGGATGGAAAACCAAGCGCTCCATGAGAATAGCGAGAATTCCAACGACAAAAATCGAAGCTACAATCGCTAAAAGATAATGGACGCCTGTCTCAAGCATGACGATGAGTGTCATATAGCCGCCAACCATATATAAGGCTCCATGGGCAAAATTAGGAATATGTAGAATCCCATATACAAGGGTCAGTCCTAGAGCCACCAGACTGTAAACGCTACCAATAGTCATAGCATTAAATATTTGCTGAACTAAAATATCAATCAACCTCCTTTTCGGGCCTCTGTCCTTGTTAATGCAATTTCTATGCCAAATTCTAAGCTATAAAAAAAGCTATAAAGCTGTACATTCAGGTGTACAACCCTATAGCTTAATTCAAAATTGAATTAATTTAATTATATATTCCGAATTATTTGATTATTATAGAGGATTCATTATTGAATTGAATCATTCATTTTTGATTTAACGACGTTAATTGGTATTTTTGTAGCTTTCGAACAATGGTCGGCTGACTTGTCTTAAGCCTTGCTGCCAGCTCATAGGTGGAATTACATTCCCGCATCGCCCTTTCTAACACGGTCCTTTCTGTCCGTTCTACCATTTCCTTAAGAGAAAGCTCTTCCTCTTGGCTAAACCCGCTCATTAACGGATTCTCCTTATACTCTCCTGGTAAATCAGCAGTGGTTAAGAGCTGATTGGGAACGGTCAAGATGAGACGCTCTACAAGATTCGACAGCTCCCGCACATTACCTGGCCAATCATAATAATAGAAAAAACTTTTCAAATCCCGATCACATTCCTTCGTCACCTTATATTTACGGTTATATTTTTCAAGGAAATGATACATCAGCGGCAAGATATCATCCTGTCTTTCTCGCAAGGGTGGGATGGTAATCGGCACAACATTTAGTCGATAAAATAGATCCTCACGAAATTCTCCCTTTTCAACCATCGCTCTTAAGTCCTTATTCGTCGCAGCAATAAGCTGAATATCGACCTTCTTCACCTTTGTGCCTCCCACACGAATAATTTCTTTTTCCTGAATGGCTCTTAGCAGCTTCACCTGCAAATGAAGAGGGAGCTCCCCGATTTCATCGAGAAAAAGAATGCCCTTATCCGCCAACTCAAACATGCCCATTTTCCCGGAACGAGCGGCACCAGAAAATGCCCCGGCCTCATAGCCAAACAGCTCCGACTCAAGCAAATCCTTTGGAATCGCCCCGCAATTGACCTTAATGAGCTGTCCTCCCTTGCTTCGGGGACTATTTTGAAATAAATGCCGGACGAGAACGTCTTTTCCAACCCCAGTCTCTCCAAGGATAAGAATCGTTGGATCAAATGGAGCAATGCGTTCGGTCATTTCGTATATTTCTCTCAGCTTTTTACTATTAATAACTGTTTCTGAATCGATCGTTGTGTGAGCCTTTAGCTTCTCGAGTTCCTGCTTGTATTGCTCGTTCAGCATTTGGGCCTTCTTTAATTCTGCGTTAAGCTCATTCAAATCGGATAAATCGCGAATATTGGTAACAATTTTCTCGATTTCGCCATTTTCATTAAAAATCGGATTCCCAGTGAGGAGTGTTTCCTTGCCATTGAAATTCTTCTGTACGACGGTGACTGTTTTCTTTTCCTCAAGCACCCTTAGTGTGACAGACTCTTTCAAAATTCCTCGCTTTACTAAATCACTCGTATTCTTTCCAATATAGTAGTGTTTCGGAATTCCTGTAATTCTTTCGATCGCTGAGTTCGTCTTCAATGTATTGCCTTGAATATCGGTGATATAGATCCCATCATAGGAGCTCTCAATCACCGCATCCATTTCTCGAATCGATTTGTCGAGTTCCTTTACTTTGCTAATGGCTTCATGGATGAAAGCATCTTCAACAAGAATGTACATCCTTAATTGCTTATTCTCATGTGGAAATGGACAGTTCAGCAGGAGATAATTCCTTTCCTTTGAAGCCGCTAAAATGATCCGTTCACTCTTTTCAACCCAATCATCAAAGAGGTCCGAAATCTTTGTCTGATAAAGATTATCCGCCGTTAATGGTTTGGATAAATCCCATGCTTGAATCCATCCATCCGCATCCGTGATGAAATGATCAGACGG
>DLCS01000004.1 GCA_002480735.1 Bacillaceae bacterium UBA7792
TCTTATGATTAAATACCTTTATTTGGTCATATTGCTGAATATATTGTTTTATAATTTCACTTGAACTATCCTGACTCGCATCGTTAACCAAAATCAGTTCAAAATCTTCAAGAGTAGATGATAGAAGACTATCGATTGCTTCTTTTATATATCTTTCGTTATTATAAAAAGGCATAGCAAAAGAAAATAGCATATATTATATTCTCCTTTCTAGGAGATTTTTTATTCCTTCTGGACATCCTAGCTTTCCGAAAGAAATTAGATTAGTTTATTACATGAATCAATTTCATAATTCCCGATTTTAAAAAAATACAGAGTAACAGAGTATCTGTTACTAGAATTTTTTTGTTTTACTCTTTTGAACTTTGTAGTTGATTTCCGTTACAGGCGGACGCTCTCCGCGGGGCGTGCGGGAAGCCTCCTCGTCGCCTAGGCTCCTGCGGTGTCTCCCCTGTCCCGCTTCCCCCGCAGGAGTCGCCGCCTTCCACTCCAATCAACAGGTTTGGAAATTAAGTCTTAACACTAATATGGTCTGTCTTTTAAGCAGCTTGTTGTTGACTAACCAATGCATTGATACGATCTGCAGCTAATTTTGATGCGTTATAAACCAAGGTCACTAGATCAAAATGGACTTTTGCACGTTTCCTGTACGATAACGAACATTGTTTAGTTGAAAGTACAACTTGAGATATGCATTCACACGTTCCACAGCCGTACGGCTTTTAAAAATAGTTTTCCAAGCCTTCGAACCTCTTGCAGGTGCAGTGTATTTTCTAAGATCTGTTGTGATCTTTACTTTGTAGATTTTTTGACATAGCCCTTCATTAGCTAAAGGACACTCTTTACATTCCTTTGGTCTTGTGTATTTGAGTGTTTCGTATTTTGGATCGAAACTATCATAGCGATACGAATGTTCTCGGAAACAAGTGGGTGCGAAATATTTATCAAACCCTTCGGGCTCAGGCTCATTACGCTTGTTGTAGGCAATGACTGACTGTTGGCCCATTCGATGAACCTGTTCATAAATCGGTTCGAAATCATAGCCTGCATCCATTGTTTGATAACGTAAAGTTTCTAGTTGAACACGCTCATGTATTCCCTTTAATAAAGGGATCGCTGCCTTTCCGTCATTCAAATTACCAGATGAAAAAAGAGATTGAAGAATATATTGGCTTTTGGTTCCAACTGCTAGATGTGCCTTATAGCCAAACCAAAAAACGTTCTTTCCTTCGCTGTTTTTCTTCACACCCCACTCTGGATTTTGAGGGATTTCAGTACGAAGTTGTTCTAAAGGAACGTCCAGCTGTTCTTCAATTTTCTTTTCAAAAAGAGGTAAATTGGCTTCGCGTTCCGCTTGTTCCACTAGCCATTTTTCTCTTTCTTCTTTTGATTTACGCCCACGTTTCTTGGGCTCAGTTTTTGGTTTTTCCTCTTTTGGAGGTGCTTGGTCTTTTGCTTCAAAGTGTGTCGCATCGAGGGCTACTGTATCGTCCGTAATAAAGCCTTCTGAAATGGCTTGATATAGAACCGAATCATTAGCATCTTCAAGAGCAGTTGACTCACTGATGATCGTTATCATTCTTGAAAAAGCTGCTTCAGATGGTACTGTATCAGAAACTAAAAACCCACAGTCTAGACGAAAAATCATATCGTTTTTTAATCGTTTTACCAAGTCTTTAATAAATGGAATGCGTTCTGTTAATCGTGCAACAAGGGAGTAAATCATAGCTGCATAATTCAGTTCAACAGGTCTACCAAAACGAGATTTCTTCGTCACCAAAGCAAAGATTGGCTCAATGTCAATAGCTGAAAAAACGGCTTCAAACCGATGGGTAGGTTCTAAATTATATAATTCTTGTAGGTCAAATAGGCTTCCTTGTCGTATAATAGTCATAGGGAGTCTTCCTCCAGTCTCAGAGTTGGTTTAGTCACTTACTCTTTTCGACATTTTGGGGAGGTACTCCTTTTTTTAACGTTCAAAAGCCTTGAGCCCGTAGGGCTCATAATTTTGAAATTGATTCACATAAAATAAAATTCATAAAAATAGAGGACCAATGTTCCTTTATAAATCCTTTTCGGAAACACATTTAATTTTACTTTGTAATTATTACAGACCCATATTCATCACTCATCGGTACAATAGAAATAGATTGTTCCTTACAAAAATCATCTACAGCATTCTTTACTCCTTCGAAGCTTCTATTGAAGTAATCATGTACTAAAATATATCCACCTTTACTAAGTCGAGGATAGAAATACTCTAATCCCGAATAAATAGGTGAATAGAGGTCCGTGTCTAAGCTTACCAATGCAAAATTATCCTCTACATCTACGACAGTTGAAGGAAAGTAACCCTTTTTTACAATACAATTTTGTGGATTTTGCATTCGACTTAAAACAAATTCTTCACTAGTATCTTTAAATTGGCTATTAATATTTATAGAGAAATCTTTAACCCTATCAACTTCTATATCCTTCTCATTGAAACCTTCAAATGTATCAAATAAATAAAACCGACGATCTGGAAATAGCTTATTAATATAAAAAGCAAAGTTTCCCCTATATACACCTACCTCTGCAACACTCCCAGGTACTTGTCTATTGTTGATTATTTTACTTATGAGCTCTAATGTAGACACCCTGACATAGTCCCTGTTTATATCATATAACTGTCTACTTAGATGAGCCGGATTCATATTGCAAATATAAGCATCTTCATACACTCTGTTTTCACAAAGAGAATTTACTACATCAGTCTTAAATAACTTTTTATACTCTTCTTGCGTTTCTAGTAAAAATTTACGGAATTTCTTACTATCATTTATATCTATGTATAAAATCTTATTTTCAGGAACTCCATAACTTATTAATTTATTTTCTAAATTATCTAGAAACTGCGACGAAATACAAATAATAATATAATCATAATGAATATTTTTTAACTCAGATGGCGTAAAAATGTTTAATTTATTTTTATCATCATTATTTATATATTCTTCATCTAATATATATCCTTCTATTGTTACCTTTTCCTTATTAAGTATCTTTTCAGTTGTTCCACTACCAATGCCTTTACCATATAACAATACTCTTATCGTCATGATTGCCCCCTAATATTAAATGAATATTAATAACAAACCATTTAAGGTTGGTAGATATTTACAAGCCTAATAACTTGTTCAATCTCTCGCTGTGTCATTATGGGATTAAGCGGAAGACTTATAACCTCATTATGAAGGTTTTCAGTAACATTAAGGTTGAATTCACTCCATTCATCATATGCCTCTTGCTTATGCGGCGGAACAGGATAATGGATAAGGGTTTCAACGCCATTTTGTTGTAAGTGTGCTTGAAACTTTCCCCTGTTTATAGTACGGACAACAAATAAATGCCAGACATGAGAAAACGGATCACCATTTTCTATTGTAGGCAATAAAATCGCTGGATTGGTTATGTGTTTTAAATAATACTCAGCAATATCCCTTCTCTTTTCATTATCCTTGTCCAAATACCTTAATTTTACCCTCAATACTGCAGCTTGAATTTCATCGAGTCTAGAGTTTACCCCTTTTATGTCATGAATATATTTAACATGAGAACCGTAGTTCCGATATGCTCTCAATTTATCAGCAAGGATATCATCATCAGTTGTAATTGCCCCAGCATCACCTAAAGCCCCTAAGTTCTTTCCTGGGAAAAAGCTAAATCCCGCAGCATCTCCTAAGCTTCCTGTCCGTTTACCATTATAAAAAGCACCGTGAGATTGAGCACTATCTTCAATTATTTTCAAATCATATTGGCTTGCAATCGCCTTTATCTTTTCCATATTTGCCACTTGTCCATATAAATGAACAACCATAATAGCCTTTGTCCTATTTGTAATTTTTTCTTCTACTATGTCAGGATTTATATTAAAACTATACTCATCAGGTTCAACTAATACTGGTGTTAGACGGTTAGATGAAATAGCTAAAATGGTTGCTATATATGTATTGGCAGGAACTAGTATTTCTGCTCCATCCTCAAACTCCATAGCTTTTAAAATAAGTGTCAATGCATCTAACCCATTCCCAGTCCCAATACAATGTTTCGCCCCGCAAAATGCAGAAAACTCTTCTTCGAATTTCTGTAATTCCTGACCGAGAATATACCAACCGCTATCTAGTACCCTGTTAACAGCTTCATTAATTTCCTTACGATATCTTTCATTTATCGCCTTAAGATCTAGAAAAGGAACTTCAATATTTTTAACCTCCATTTTTATTTACCTCTTCTCTTTTTTGCCAATGCAATAAAATCTTTTCAAAAGGCTTCGGGTCAAATTTTTGTTTCTTTAAGACATAAGTGTAATATTCAACATTTCGAATCATTTTAGAACCTATTCTTATAAAACCAAACCTCTTATTAATAGATTCCATTTTAGTGTTATCATATCTAGTAGTAGTTATGATTTGGGAAACTTTTAATTCTTCAAATGCCAATTTAATTACCAATATCTCTGCTTCTAACGCATAGGGCTTTTTCGCTGCATTTGACTGGTCTAAAATAAACCGACCCTTTTCGCACTGTAAAGAATCTATATCATAAATAGAAGTGCTTCCTATAATTTCATGTGTTTCATTGCTTTGAATTACCCAATATAAATCATTATTCTTCTTATTATACTCTTCCGTCCATTCTAGTTGACTTAGCAGCGTGGATTCAAACGATTGATTTAAGAAATAAGAAGTTCTTTCATTGTTACGCAATCTAACTACATCTGGAGCAAACTCTTTACTGTAAGGAATTAGTGTCAGAAAGTATCCACTAATCGATTTCTCTTTTAGTTCTTGTACCATATCAATCATTTTGATGTACCTTCTTTAAAAATGTATGATAATCCCTTATATAATCATTTTCATCATAATATTCACTCGCAAGTATCATTAACACACAATCATCGGAGAAGTCATGCATTTCTCTCCATACCATATTATCAATAAGTAAACCTTGATTTTGTTGATTGAGTCTAAATTCCTTTTTTCCATTTCCATCATCTATTTTAATTAAGCAAGACCCGTTAATACATAACAAAATTTGTTTTAAGTTTTTATGAGCATGGAATCCTCTGGGAAATTGTCTATCTAAATCATACATATAATAAACACGTTTAATATTAAATGGTATATTTTTCAACTCTTCCAACGCTATTAAAGATCCCCTCTCATCTTTAATAACTGAAAAATCGATTAGGCAGTTTCCCATTATATCACACCCATTTTTCTGTATTTATCTATGTACCAATCAATAGTCCTTTTCATTCCCATTTCAAATGGAATGGAAGATTTAAACAAAAGTTCTGTTTCTAACTTAGTAGCATCAATAGCATACCGAAAGTCATGTCCGGGACGATCTTTTACATAACGGATTAAAGTTTTATAACTCTTTTCCCAAGGAAGTAAACGATCAAGTTGCTCACAAATAAATGTTGCAATCTCAATATTGGTTTTTTCATTGTGACCACCAACCAAATATGTTTCCCCTGGTTTCCCTTGATGAAATACTAGATCAATAGCTCTACAATGATCTTCTACATGAAGCCAGTCCCTAACATTTTCCCCCTTACCATAAATAGGTAATACCTCTTTCCTTAACGCTTTTCGGATTAATGTTGGAATAAGTTTTTCATCATGCTGTTTGGGACCATAATTATTAGAGCAATTAGTTGTTACAACATTTACCCCATATGTATGAAAATAGCTTCTCACCATCATATCGGACGCAGCTTTACTCGCACTATAAGGACTGTTAGGAGCATATGGTGTTTCTTCTGTAAAATATCCCTTTTCTCCAAGTGAACCGTATACTTCATCTGTAGAAATGTGATGAAAACGCGAATTCCTGTATTCTAATTTATAAGTAAAAGGTTTTTCCATCCAATGTTTTCTTGCGGTCTCAATGAGATTTACCGTACCTATAACATTCGTTTCTGAAAAAATAGTGGGATTAGTAATAGAATTGTCTACATGAGATTCAGCCGCAAAATGAATAACATGATGAATATCGTGTTCTTCGAAGATTTTTTCAACTAATTGTTTATTGCGAATATCTCCATTAATAAAAATATAATCTTTTTTCCCTTTTACCTCTTTTAAGTTGTTCAAATCTCCAGCATATGTTAAAAGATCAAGATTCACTATATTATAATCAGAATAATTATCTAAAAAATAAGTAATAAAATTGGACCCGATAAAACCGGCACCGCCAGTAATCAAAATGGTGTTTTTTTTCATATTATCTCTTCCCAATTCCGTGATGAATCAGTTCTTTCCTCGGCTAACTCTAATAAATAGCATCCATAATCAGTTTTGTTTAATGGTTCCGCAAGTTGAATAAGCTGTTTTCTGTTAATATAGCCCATGCGATAAGATATCTCTTCTAAGCATGCCACTTTAAAACCTTGACGCTTCTCAACAGTTTCAATAAAATTCGAAGCCTCTAGTAATGACATATGCGTTCCTGTATCTAACCAAGCAAATCCTCTTCCTAATAACTCTACTTTGAGTTTGTTTTTCTGCAGATATTTCTTATTTATATCTGTAATCTCTAGTTCTCCTCGTTCCGAAGGAGTGAGACTTTTTGCAATTTCTACTACATCATTATCGTAAAAATACAAACCAGTTACGGCAAATTCACTCTTAGGAAAATTAGGTTTCTCTTCAATAGATATTACATTGTATTTTTCATCAAACTCTACCACTCCGAACCTTTCGGGATCTTTTACTCTATAGCCAAAAACTGTAGCCCCCTCTGTTAGCCTTGCAGCGTTTTGTAAAATGGAGGTAAATCCGGCCCCAAAGAAAATATTGTCTCCTAGTATCAAGGCTATACTTTCATTACCAATAAACTCCTCACCTACAAGAAAAGCATCGGCAAGACCACGAGGATGTTCCTGTACTTTGTAACTTAAAGATATACCCAATTGATTACCATTTCCAAGTAATTGCGTAAAACGTGGAAGATCTTCAGTAGTAGATATAATTAATATATCCCTTATCCCAGCTAACATAAGGATAGAAAGAGGGTAATAGATCATTGGTTTATCATAAATAGGGAGTAAATGCTTAGAAATAGCTTTAGTAATTGGGTGCAAACGAGTACCATTTCCACCAGCTAGAATGATACCTTTCAATGTTGTCCCCCCTTTGAGTTAGCTATCCTATTTTTTTGAAAGTCAATTTTTATATTAAATATAATTTTCATTTATTTTAAAACCATTTTTTTTCAACCACTCAAAGATTTCTACATAATATGAACTACACACCAAAATAAATATATTTTCTTTATTCTCTTCAAGCAATAACTCTGGTGGTTCAATTCGTAGTTCTGGCCATCTATTTTGAGATATTGCTACTTGAGAATCTACAACATAGGAAAATTCAACCTTGTCTTTATAATCGGCAAAAAAACTACCTGCACCCCAAATAACTACCTTTTTCCCACTACTCAATTGATAAACTCTTTCTAATGGTATTTGACCTAACCTTTTTGGAAGATAGGTTAACAATGCAGTCTGAAGAATGTTGTAATTTTCTATTCCTTTGCAAAAGTCGATATTAAATTTTTCCAATATTGGTTCTACAGAGGACATTAAAAATCCTAAGTTTCTTCCTGTATTATACGAATGCAATCTATGATACACTAATGGCTCTTTAATAAAATAAATTTTATAATCACGTGAAGCCTTCAAGAAAAAGTCTATATCTTCATACATCAGATTTTCATCATAATAATTTAAATTTCTTATTAAATTCTTTGTATAAAATACAGAAATAGATGGCATAGCAAAAACGTTCGCAAGTACATACTCAAATATATTTCCGTCCTCGAATTTAATAAAATCCGAATATTTCGCCATTGGTTTTTTAAAATTAAAATTAGTCAAGTCTTCACTTTCAATATAATAAGCATCTGAGCAGATTAATTCCGCTTCTGGTTTTATGTTTGTATAAGATATAACTTGTTCAATAGCTTGTGGTGTTAAATAGTCGTCAGAAGCAGATGGCTTTATGTAAACTCCCTGTGCTAGACCAATTCCAATATTTAATGTTTTATTTATTCCTTTGTTTTCTTGGTTAACAAAAATAGTATTTACGAATCTATTTTCACATTCTACTTTTAATTTCTGTATTTCATCCCAAGTTCCATCACTTGAACCATCGTTAATTACAATCAATTCAATATTTTTATAGGTTTGATCTATTATACTCTTAATGCTTTGTGCTATATATTTTTCATGATTATATGCCGGCATTAATACTGTAACTAAAGGCCCCATTGCTCTATCCCCATTAATAAGTTTTTAATCAGCAGTTATTACATACAGCAAAATCCAAATCCCTCCACTTTCCTAAAAAGGATATGAATTTATTGTCGCTATATGAGTTTAGATAATCATTCCCCCATCAACCCCAATAACTTGTCCTGTTACATAAGAAGACATATCCGAGGCAAGGAATAACAAAACATTAGCTACTTCTTCTGGCTCACCAATTCTCATCATCTTAATACTAGCCATTCTCTCCTCATATTTTTCTTCAGGCAGCTGTTTTACCATATCAGTTTTAATAAAACCTGGTGCTACTGCATTTACTCTTATGTTATAAGGGGCTAATTCTTTTGCTGCAGACATTGTAGCTCCAATCACACCAGCTTTACTTGCCCCATATACTGTCTGCCCTACATTTCCAAATCGACCAATGATCGAGCTCACATTAATAATGGATCCTGATTTTTGTCGCGTCATCAGTCTTGAAGCGTATTGCATATGATAGATGATGGCTGAAAGATTAATTGAAAATGTTTCACTCATTTGTCTTTCTCCTACCATACCTAACAAAGCATCATTTAAAATACCCGCATTGTTAATAAGAACATCTATCGAGTTGCATTCCTTTTTTATCAATTGAAAAGCTTTTTTTATTTGGGTTAAATCCCCAACATCATAGGTCATAACGATAGGTTTTGTACCATACATATATTCTATTTCGCTTTGAAGTTTCAAGAGAGCTTCTTCATCACGTCCATTTAATATTAGGTGCGCTCCTTCTTTAGCAAAAAGTAACGATGTTGCTTTTCCAATTCCTTTAGAAGCACCTGTAATTAAAACTGTTTTGTCCTTAAGCAGCAATCGAAACACCTCTCATAACAAATTAAAATTTAATATCATATTTGGCTAAAATTTCTTTAGCCTTAGCAAATGAACTTAATTCAAGAACATCCTCAGTATCCAGCATGATATCAAATTGGTCATCAATTTCCGCCACAAGTGCCATATGGGCAACAGAGTCCCATTCCGGAATAGCATTATAAGTTAATTCATCAGTAATTTGACTTTCTTCAATTCCTAAACACTCTACAAAGATTTGTTTCAATTTTTCTGTATTCATATTATCTCTTCCTTTAATAATTATTTTAATTTGGCCGGTCTTGGTCAGCGTCACCTTTAGTTACATACCAATTTTGATCTTCTATAAGACTAATCTTTTTTTGGATATCCTTGCTAACATACATAGCTGCTCTCATAGTGGTAACATCTAAATCCAGTGGTTGAAATCGTGAAGGTACTGCAATTTTATCTTTTTCATTAATGAAATCTCTTTTAAATCCAACTGTTTCCAAGCCCCATGTACTTGCGGAGGAAAAACAGTAAAAGTCAAGAAACAACAAGTTATTAGATTGTCCGAGTTCTACTAATTTATTTGCAAGAGAAATAGCACTATCTTGGTCTGTTGCGATAAATTCAACTATTCTTCCTATTTTAGCTGTCTTATTCAAAATTTCTTCAATTCTTACAACCAAAAGTCCTTTATAATTACTTTTAGAATCCTCACTAATAAAAACTTGATACTGAAATGATGGGTGTTGGAAATAACGCCATTTTATAAAAGTAGAGTCTCTTGAAAACCCATTCGTTCTTGTTGCGAAATTTCCCCAGTAAAACTCATCCCATTTCTCAGAAGAAAAATTATTAGAAATTCTATGATTTGACGTTTCACTATAAACAGTCCTTATATCCTCATAAAAACGAAGCGGATTAAAATTCCCACCTAACAATAATCTCTCTGTTTGCCTTTTATTTACTACACCAATCCATCTAGGAACGTTTTGTACTACATGGTAATTAGACATTTTTGCATATATATCAGCTACATTTTGGGGAATTCCTAAGTTTAACACAAGAGACGGTTTATATTTTAGCATTTCCCTCATTAATAACAATCCCGCACCAGTTTTCCTATACCTCTTTGAAACAACCCAATTTGTTGGAGCGAAACCAAAAGTCTTGTGATTACCAATATTTACATTTAAAGCGATTAGCCCTAATAAACCAATAACTTCTCCTTTATACCAAGCACCTAAAAAACCATAATGGTCTTCACCAAACACCATTTTATTTAAAGGATTTTCATAAAACATATAATTAAGCAATGCATCATCTTTACATAATATATGTCCTTCTGACCAAACGTTGTGAATAGCGTGTTTTAGCTCACTGTTCTCATCCTTTTTAAATAATCTTATTTCCATTTTTCTCTCTCCTACAAACGGTTGCCATTTTTCAACAAGGTTGCACAATCAAAGCGATTCAGCCAAAATTTATTTAACCCATGATTATATCCAGGTTTTGTTGTAAACGCCCCGATAATATCATTTTCTCGAAGAATATCTTCTAATTCTTTATACATATTCTCAGCCTTTTCTCCCCCTCCAAAAGCGGGGGTATACCATGTCGGAATAATATCTAATTTTTCCGACATGTATTCAATACAAGGCTCGATTTCTTTTTTAAAAAAATCTATTCCATTATTATTGTAAGGCGAATGATCTTTTGCATGAACCCCAATTGTCATCCCAGAACGATGTATTTCTTTAAACTCATTTTCATTGATGTAATAAAAATCGATAAATTCCTTAAATGACCTAAATTTGCTTAACAGCTTTTTCTCTAAAAAAGATCTGCTTTGGTACTCGTCTAGAACGAAATTTAATGTATATTTATTATATCTTCTATAGAGATTTTCTTCATAAAAATAATAGTTGTTGCTATTTTTAGATACAGAAGTTATGTCAAAGGTCTCAGACAATTCCATCCATATCTCCTCATCTGAAAAATAAGATAACACTGTATGTACTAGATGAAAAATAGGAATGCGATTGTTTTCTAATGGGCCAGACATAACCGAAAAATAACCAGGTATGCCTTTTTCATAAAGAAATTTAAAAGCAACCTCGTATTGATCTTTTGTGGCATCGTCAAAAGTCAGAACACAATAAGGCTTTGTTCCTCTTGGCTTGTCTAAACCCTCTGGGCTGACTATCTCATAATTCTTTGCTAGCCATTCAATTTGTTGTTTAAAATCATTTGGATTTAACGGAACAATTCCTTTCCAATTACTATCTTTAATATAATGATACATAATCGCTATATCTTCCAAGGTCCTTCCCCTTTCAAAGGCCTATTATCTCATCAGGTTTAGCACAGTATTCTTACTTATATTATCGACAAAAAATTATTTTTGTTGAATACTATATTAGATTTCAAAAAAATTTACGTACTTATAAAAATCCTTATTAAAAATGTATTATTTCAGACAATTATTAATAAACGTGACATTCTCCAACCAATTACCTTTTAAGTTTTCGCTTTTTGTCGATAATTAAGGTATACGATACATAATTAAAATCATGGAGGAACAACAATGAAAAATCCTTATCTACAAATTGATAATAGAAAAATAGGAATTGATTTCTCTCCTGTTGTAATTGCCGAAATTGGCATAAATCATAGTGGTAGTTTAGCTGTGGCCAAGGAAATGGTTGATGCTGCCTATAAAGCTGGTGCAGAAGTCATTAAACATCAAACTCATGTTATCGAAGATGAAATGAGTAAAGAAGCAAAAAATGTGATACCAGGAAACACTAATGTATCAATCTATGAAGTAATGGAAAATTGTGCATTAAATGAAGAGGAAGAGAAAGAACTTAAGGACTATGTTGAATCTAAAGGGATCATTTATTTAAGTACACCTTTCTCAAGAGCTGCCGCAGATCGATTAGAAAGAATGAATGTTTCTGCCTTTAAAATTGGCTCAGGGGAATGTAACAATTATCCTTTAATTAAACATATTGCTCAATTTGGAAAACCAATGATTGTTTCCACCGGTATGAATAATATTGAAAGTGTAAGAAAGACAGTAGAAATACTAGAACAGCACAGCATTCAATACGCTCTTCTGCATTGTACAAATATTTATCCAACCCCCCCTGAATTAGTTAGATTAGGTGGTATGCAAGAGCTAATGAATGAATTCCCAAAAGCAGTTATTGGTTTATCAGACCATTCTTTGAATAATAATGCCTGTTTAGCGGCAACTTCATTAGGGGCTTCTATCTTAGAAAGACATTTTACCGACAATAAATATAGAAAAGGTCCAGATATTATCTGCTCAATGGATCCAATAGAATTGAAGCAATTAATAGAAGGAAGTAGAGAAATATTCAAAATGAGAGGCGGAAAAAAAGAAGCTGCAAAAGAAGAGCAAGTTACCATTGACTTTGCCTTTGCCACTGTTGTAACAACAAAGAATCTCAAAGCTGGAGATGTTCTTTCTAGGGACAATATATGGGTAAAGAGACCAGGCACTGGTGAAATCAAAGCAGAGCATTTTGAGACCTTATTAGGGAAAATAGTTGTAAAAGATATTAATGAAGATGAGCATTTGTCATGGGGAGATATAGAAAGGGTTTAAATGCACATGAAAAAAATATTGTTTTTAACTGGTACAAGAGCTGATTATGGGAAAATAAAATCATTAATGAAAGAAGTTGAAAACAGCAATATCTTTGAACTCTATATTTTTGTAACGGGTATGCATATGTTGTCAAAATACGGGTCTACTTGGAAAGAGATAGAAAAGGATGGTTTTAAAAATATTTATCAATTTATAAATCAAAAAAACCAAGCTCATATGGATATTGCATTGAGTAATACAATATTAGGATTAAGTAATTATGTATCTGAGCTGAACCCAGACATGATTGTGGTTCATGGAGATAGACTAGAAGCTCTGGCCGGGGCAATTGTAGGTGGATTTAATAATATACGGGTTGCTCATATAGAGGGAGGTGAGGTATCCGGTACTATTGATGAATCGATAAGACATGCAATAACAAAATTTTCACATATTCATCTAGTAAGTAACGAGGAGGCCCGCCATAGAGTTATTCAACTAGGCGAGCATGAAAATTCAGTCCATGTTATAGGCTCACCAGATGTAGATATTATGCTTTCGGATCACCTTCCATCGATAGAAAAAGTAAAGAAAAGATATGATATTTATTTTGATAAATATGCTATTTTTATGTATCACCCAATAACAACAGAATTGAATACTCTCAGTAATAATATAGAAACAGTTGTAAATGCATTAATTAGTTCAGAAAAAAATTACATAGTAATTTATCCAAACAATGATAAAGGAAGTTCAGTAATTTTAGGTGCATACGAAAAATTTAAAAACCATGATAACTTTAAAATATTTCCTTCAATGAGATTTGAGTACTTTTTAACCCTTTTAAAAAACGCCCAATTTATGATTGGAAATTCGAGTGCTGGAATTAGAGAAACTGGAATTTATGGAGTTCCATCAATAGATATTGGAAATAGGCAAAAAGGGCGTTATGATGTAAATAAAGAAAGCAACATCATAAATGTCCCTGAAGATACAGAAGAAATATTAAATGCAATCCACTTTATAAAACATAAAAAAAGAATCTACAATCATGAATTTGGGGATGGAACGAGTCATAAAAAATTCATTGAATTACTTAATACTGAAACCCTTTGGAGTATCCCTATACAAAAAAAATTTACAGATACCTTTCATTAGGTAGGTGAAGTATGTATGTATAAAAATAAAACTATTTTAGCAATTATTCCAGCTAGAGGCGGGAGCAAGGGTATTCCTAAAAAGAACATTGTTCTCGTTAACAATAAGCCACTAATTCAATATACAATAGATGAAGCTCTATCATCCAAATATTTAGATGATATAATTGTGTCAACGGATGATATGGAAATTGCTGAAATTTCAAAAAACCTAGGCGCTCAAGTTCCTTTTTTACGTCCTGATTTTCTTGCAGATGATTACTCTAAAACAATAGATTCGTTAATCTATACCATCCAGCAACTAGAGAAATTCGGTAAATATTATAATTATATTGTGACTTTACAACCGACTCAACCATTAAGAAAAAATTGGCATATTGACGAGGCCATTAAAAAATTAATAGAAACTAATTACGATAGTCTCGTAAGTGTTTCAAGGGTTAAAGAACATCCTATTTTAATGCGAAAAATAAAAAAGGACGGAACCTTAGAAAATATATTGAATATTAATAGTACGGTTAGAAGGCAGGATTTTTTTGAGTACTACAGGGTAAACGGAGCAATCTACATTAATAAGATCAATGATAAATTTAATACAAATACAAGCTTAAATGATAATCAGTTGGCCTATATTATGGATAATAAATTTGACATAGATATAGATGAAAAAATGGATCTTGAACTTTTTAAACTCATCACAAATATTGAATATTGATTTCTAATAGGTAAAAAGGGTTCCAGAAAATAAATGATAATCTTTCTGAGACCCTTTAAATTATTTGATTTCATTATTAATATACTCTGCAATCTTTTTATTTACTTCAACAAAAATTGAACTTAAATTTTTTAAATCAAACTCACAGCTATTCACTAGTCGCTTAAAACTTTTTATTGTCTTCTTTGCTTTTGAAACTATATCTGAATCAAACTTTAAAGAATTTATCTCTTTAGTTAACAAGTCAAATTCAACACGTGACATCGGCTGAAGAAAAGTTAAGTAAAAGTCATTTTGAACAAATCTTCTCATTTCCACATCAAATTTATTAAACATCTTTTCTAGTTTAACTAATTTTCGTTCAACTATTAACTGATCCATTTTATTAAAAATTCTTTTGATATTCCTTAATAAATCATATAATTCATCCAATTTTTCCTGCATGTCTTTCTGTTTGTCTTTTACATGATCATGATCGTAATCATTATTCACTGAGTTAGACCATTGTCTACTAATTTTTGAAGCCTTTAACTCCCCCCTAATTAAATCAGAGAGTTCTCTATATACCGTTCCTTCAATATGTGCACCATTTTTTGTAGTATTAATTACTATTTTCCCTTTCAATAAATTTTCTAAATAGTATTCAATTTGAGTACGCATACTATTAAAGGATTCATTTGTCAATACTTCGTCTCCATCAACACTTGTTACTTTAACAGCCTCTATTAATTCCGCATCTGGTAATTCGCTATTGAAATTCATTCCCCTAGCATAAAACTCTTTACCTCTATACGCTAAATTCTGCCCAACTAAGATAATGGGATTACAACCCAATTTATCAAGCAATTGCAATGTAACAACAGCTATAGATGGTGCATCATTTACCTTACTAATACTTGCATTATCCCTTCTTTTTAAATAAAAGTCAGCAATAGTATCCTGAGAAGTTACCATATGGAACTTTGGCCCTTTGTAGTTTTCAAGTGTTTCAAAACCAACACTAGTTCCGTAAATCAAAGGAATAGAATTGATTTCCTTACTAATCACCTTTTTAAAAACGGTTTGGTTTTCTCTTTTAGGGTCATAAGTACACATTGCATCAGGATAAATATTATTTTCAATTAATGTATTTATTGCCGCCCCAACAGAAAAAATATATGCCCACCCTTGTTCCTTTATATATTTAAGATTTTCTATTTCATCATTTAATGAAGGACCTGCTGCAACAATTATGGCAGGTTTATTTTGAAAATAACCTTTATCAACATCATGTAATATGTTTGGTGTTGATAATGTATCTGGTAAGTTACACCAACTATTTAATGTCCATCTTTTTTGAAAAGAATAATCCGTCAATAAACTACTTCTTTTATCTTCAATAATTTTTTTGAAATCTTGAATAAACCTATCAAACTGTGCAGGGATTAATCTCTCATAACTAGGGAGAGTAACAAGTAGAGTTTTTTCTTGGATAAAATTAAAAAACTCTTGAATAAACAATTTAGTTTCATTTTCCGATAGGCCTACTTTTAAAAAAGCTAATCGTTCAAAAGGTAAATTTTTTATCAATTTATACTCTAAATATTTTTTAAAAACTTCTTTACTCGGTTCCACAATTGAGATTTTTTTCGTAGGGCACTTTTTTAACAACACATCTACATGGTAACCCAATCCTAATCCATAAAAGAAAATGTGATCATATTGATCAATATCAGATAAGTTTTCTATTATTCTTTCCGCCTCTTGAATTGGGTCATATTTACTGTGAAGGAACAATGGTCTCCCATCCTTTATTATTTGTAAAGTTGGTTGACCTATTTTTGAATCAATCACCTCTAACTCAAATTCTAAATCCTCGTCCCCTTTTAATAATTCTAATAATGATTGGTCAAATTTCTGAATAAAATCAATATTGTCTTTCATCATTGTTACTTTGCCCCTCAACATCTGTATCTTCAATGATTTTTATTTTATCTATATCTTGAAACAATGGCATGATTTCATAAGAAATAATATCTGCAATTAAAATATTGTCCTGTGCTTCTAGAGCTTCCAATAAATTAGGAAAAAGAGTCTCAAAGGATGAAGCAATTATTAAATATTTATCCCAGTTTGAAGGTCTTGCTTTCTCCCTATCAATTGACATAATTGATTCATGAATCCACTGAATGGCTTCAATAAGGTCATTCAATTTCTCCCATAAGTTTGATTGCGATGCTTTATAAAAATCACCCGATAATTGGACTAGTTCAGGTAAAGCTCTTTCCACGTAATGATGGATAGAGCTAATAAGATCACTAATAAATTCACTTGCCGTTCTTAGCTCAACTTTAATATTTTCAATTTGAAACAAATGCTCCTCAATGTAAAGATCAAGATCATGATATATATCAATTCCATCTATACTCATATGACTAAAATACATTTCTTGATCTGATATCTTTTTATTAATAAATGTTTGAATTTGCTCAAAAACACCATCTTTATTATCAAAGTCTTTTGATTCATTTAATACTGTTACTTTCATAAGGTTTGCCCCCAATACTAGGTTATGTATGTATTATCGGCATTTTCATAAAATCTTAAAGTGGAAGGATTTACTGAGTAAGGAGTGAAATCAAAAAAGAGAATCCAGATCGAAATCCAGATTCTCGAAAAAATTATTGAAGTAATTGAAGTACTGATTGCGGACGTTGGTTGGCTTGAGCAAGCATAGCTTGAGATGCTTGGGAAAGGATATTGTTCTTAGTGAACGCCATCATTTCATTAGCCATGTCTACGTCACGGACACGAGATTCAGCAGCTTGTAGGTTTTCAGAAGAGTTACCTAAGTTACTGATAGTGTGCTCTAAACGATTTTGGAATGCCCCAAGTTTAGAACGTTCAGCAGATACTTGGTTAATGGCTGCATCGATTACTGAAATAGCTCCAGTTGCTGTTTTATGAGACATAATATCTAATGCATATACATCACTGGATCCTGTTGCATTTCCTCTATCAGTTAATGCATTTGCAGAACCTGAAGCAAATTTTGCTTCAGAAGATTTTGCAACTAATTCTGCACCAATTGTTGTTCCGTTCTCAGTTAATATTTTACTACCATTTTGTTTTGCACCTTTTTCATCGTAATAATCTTCAGTACCATCAGTTTTCCATGCGTTTTTCTGACCTTTAACTGTACTTAAGCTTCCATTAATAGAACCAGATGCACCAGCTGTTGTAGAAGCAAGTCCTAATGCTTCAGCACGCATATCAAAGATATCAACTGTAAAGTTTTGTCTTGAGTTTGCACCCACTTGCATGTGTAATCCGTTACTGCCCGATGTATTACCAGCAGTAGCCACACGGGAACCCGATTTTAAACTTTGAGAACCGTTTAAAAGTTTCTTTTGGTTAAATTCAGTGTTGTTACCAATACGGTTGATTTCAGAAGTTAATTGGTTTAACTCTTTTTGTAATTCTGAACGATCTTGGTCTGTATTTGTATCGTTCGCTGCTTGAGTAGCTAGCTCACGCATACGTTGAAGGATTGAATGAGTTTCGTTAAGTGCACCTTCAGCAGTTTGGATAAGAGAAATAGCATCTTGAGAGTTACGTTGAGCTTGGTTTAAGCCACGTACTTGCCCACGCATTTTTTCAGAGATCGCTAGACCTGCAGCATCGTCTCCAGCACGGTTAATACGAAGACCTGAAGATAATTTTTCCATTGATTTAGTGGAGCCTGTTTGGTTAGCACCCATTTGGCGATAAGCATTCATCGCTGGTAAGTTATGATTGATAATCATCGTTTGTTTCCTCCTTGAAATTGGTTTGTTCCCACATCCGTGTGGTTTTTGTATTTGGCAGTACTTAAGTCGGCCGCCTTAAGAAATAACTACCTTACATGAATAATATCGGCATGCATTTCTGGTTGTTTAGTAGATTTAAAAAAAAGAATTCTATTATCAAGTTGAGAGTTGTGATGATTGACAATAATATGACAGAAAATCCATTAGATATGAGAATAACTGATTTCAGACATACCCCAAATAAACCAAAAATTTGATTATAACGTCGTACTGTAATCTGCTGACTGGCATTCAGTGCAATAAAAGCTTTGCTGTGTGATAAAAAAATCATGTATTTTTCTTTGGGGCAAATTCTTATACCTAAAGGATTTTGTAGATAATGCACCTGATGCGAGGGGTAAAGTGTTCCAGAGACTTTCATCAAAAGTACCTGCATTCCCTCCATGGTGCGGAACAACAATCTCGTAAGGTTTTACAGAGTTAGCATTTAGCACGCCATTGTATATTTGCGGGTAATGATGGTCACCCGTTAATACACCAATTTTCCGATCGCCCTCAATAGTCAAAACAATGCCACTTTGGTTTAGGTTGGCTCCATCACTTGATCGAAATAGCTCAAAACTCTTTATTCTCCCTTGTGAAACTAACTTAATGTTGCCTCTTCTTACAGATGGCCTGATAATATCAATTTTTATACCAAGTGATTGTAGACGGTGAAGCGCATTTTTTAGCTGTAGCGTATTTGGCATTTTGGACGGTACGATGATATTTTGCATCAGCCGCAACTGCACATCATCTAGATCTAAAATTGCTCTATAATGGTCTAAATCCCAGTGACTTATCACCGCGAAATAAGGTTTAGTTAACTTTACTCTTGATATGATATGATTCATCTCACTATCACTATATTTCACATCACCCCCAAGATCATAAATAATATGTAACTTATTTCCTTTTATCTCATTCCAATTACCACATCCAACATTTCTTACAATAAGCCTTAAGTTTTGGGTATTCTCTATTTCATTTAAATACTTATAAAGATGAGATTCCTTAAAATATACGGGTTCTTCATGATTGAGATAAAGGTTTCTGTTTCTATTTTTGACTTTAAATTGTTGAAAGTTTAATTTACGATCCGTACGCATTGTTAAAATGTACTTTATCAATCTAAATTCGGGTTCTGCATTTTCAAAATGAAAGTTTTCAAACAGTTCATTCGGTATATCATACCAAAAACCACTACGTGGGCCCTTATAAGACTCCACCTTCACATTTCTCAAAATTAACAATGTATTTGAAATCCCGCCTATATTTGTGTTATCTATATTTGTATTATCTATATCTGCAAGTCTAGCCAATACATCCAAATCTGACATTACCATGAAGTCAAATACCACTTCGTAGGCTTTGGTCTGAAAATCATAAAGAGCCCGTTCACAATATAATTTCACATTAATCCTCCCTCGTATATTAGTAGTAAGAGCTCTTTCTAGAAGAATTTCCAGTTGGTCCGGACCCTCTAAAGTTCACTCTAGATTCCTATAGGTTTTCAAGGTTAGCCTCTCGGCTTCCCCATCTTAAATATTTAGTTTTACCCTGTTTCACCCGTCTGGTGGGGAAGCCGAGGTAAAGTTTAAACTATCAATACTAGGTTTATGCGTTGTTCCTATTCGCAGGGGGATAGTTCCCTACTGCTTCTTTGAAATACCCTAATTAAATATTGATAAATGGCGGAGAATGGAGGGTGCTCCAGCGTTTTACTCCGTCATTTTTTTATAGCGTTCACAGACCTGCTCATGGGACAATGGAACCGACAAGATCGTATCAGGAAATTGCTTTCCCTCCTTGCGGACACATTGTGTACTGCTTCATAAGCCTGCTACCCATGGTTCATTATTGAAGGTCTAACCACTGGTTGCGCCGCCGTAAAAGAAGTGAGTGTAGCGCTCATGATGGACTTCTTTTCTTTGAGTGCTGATGACGAGGAAGACATCGATGATTCCCGTGGGCACCCAGGTCTGAACGTTCTTGATTAACTTACCTACTGGAGGTGATTGGTATGTCACAAATGCTTGTTGGTGTAGATGTAAGCTTGAAGTCCCATCATGTCCATTTCATGAAAGGGGACGGGTCCACACTCGCCGACTTTTCTGTTTCTAATGATCAGAATGGGGCCGAAACCCTGATCAAACGAATACTAGAAGCAGCGGAAAAAAGTCAGGCAAACGAAATCAAGATTGGGATGGAAGCCACTGACCTTTATAGTTGGCACCTTGCCCATTATCTTCAGGACCAAATGAAAGGCTATGAACCTAAATATCAAGCCTTTATCTACGTACTAAATGCGAGAAAAGTCGCTCGTTTTAAAAAAGGGTATGATTCCCTTGTAAAGAACGATCGCATAGATGCCTGGGTCATCGCTGACCACTTGCGCTTTGGCCGACTGCCAGCCCAAATGAAAGATGCAATCCAATATGAAGCCCTTCAGCGTTTAACGCGAACAAGGTTTCATTTTATGCGGGAGATTGCCCGAAATAAAACGTATTTCCTTAACCAGCTCTTTTTAAAGTTCAGTGGACTGAGACAGGATAATCCCTTTTCAGATAAATTCGGAGCTACAAGTATGGCTGTCATGGAAGAACTAGAGCCCGAAACTATCGCTGAAATGAGCCTCGAAGAACTCGTCGATTTCCTGCAGGATAAAGGTAAAAACCGATTTGAAAAGCCAGAGGAAATCGCAAAATATCTTCAAAAGTTGGCTCGATCATCCTATCGGTTGAATAAAGCTATGCAGGATCCTGTGAATATTTCTATGTCCGTTACTTTAAGTACCATTCAACATATCGAGTCACAGGTCAAGCGACTGGATAAAGAAATCTCCAAGTTAATGATAGGCATACCACAAACCCTAACGTCTGTAAAAGGAATTGGAGACGTTTATGCGGCAGGGTTGATAGCTGAAATAGACGATATAAAGCGATTTAAAGATCATCATGCCTTAGCGAAATATGCAGGATTGGTATGGAATCAGAACCAATCAGGCGAATTCGAATCCCAAGAAACGGCCAGGATGAGGACGGGGAATAAGTATCTCCGTTACTATCTCATTCAAGCTGCCGATAAGATCCGAAAGTACGACTCTGAATATAAAGCTTTTTACACAAAGAAGTACGATGAAGTTCCGAAACATAAACACAAACGCGCTCTCGTCTTAACCGCAAGAAAACTGGTACGATTGGTGTTTTCGCTACTACGCACCAATCAGTTGTACACACCAACCGAAAGGAGAGATTAAAATTTCTCATTCAATCCCTTTCTAACACCCAGCTTCACGCTAAAATAGATGGTAAAAAATTGAAAATAGTGTGAGGTTTATTTGGTATACCCATTTTTAAGTCAATCTTGGGATTCAACCGAAATAATTTCCAATTCATTATTTTTTTGTGCTTGACATATTACCACTGGGCTTTTATTTTCCTATCTGTTCCGTAAATTTCTTCAGCAAATCAATAGACGCCCCAGTGGCTTTACTATTCTCCTCCTGTATCGCCAAATAAATTTCTTTTCGATGAATGTCCACATTCCTCGGTGCTTCGATCCCGATCTTAATTTGCTCACCCTCGACAGCAAGGATCTTAATTTCAATATCATCACCAATCTGAATCGCTTGATTTAGTTTGCGTGTGAGTACGAGCATAGTTTATTCCCCCTTGCCGACCTGCGCCAGTTGACTTGTGAGCAGATGCTTCGTTTTATAAGGTGAGTCGGCCAGAATGACTTGTTTCCCGAGTTTTTTCTTATCATTGATGACGATGGGGCCTTGTAAGTTCGTTGTTGTGTTCTGGAATGGTTCCTGAATAGTAAGAGTTGTGAAAATGACAATTTCCTCTTGATTCTTGATTTGGAGCGCTTCGATTACTGGATCGGAAAGCTTGACCTCATAATCTGAAAAGAAGTCAAATGGGCTTACTACTACGAATGCGAGACCTGATGTCTGAACGGACTGCATAATAAAAAATGGTCCCTCATCTGCAAAGGGTAGGATATAGAATTCCTTTTCGTCCAAGAAGCTTGGGATACCCTGTTCAAAATGAATAACATTTGATGGTTCGATTTCTATTTCACCATGATATTTCGTTTGGATTTTCATTGTTTCACCACATTCTTAGATTTTTTGGTCAAGTGTTGCTCCAACTGCTTGGATGTTGAGAGAGGCTTTTTGCTTTAGATAAATATTAAAGTCGCCGGGATAGTATTTGATTATCGGCCCATTCGTTTTCACATCAAATTTGATTGGCTCTGTGTTCATCTTTATTTTTATTTCGGATGGTTGATAAGAGATTTTGACTTTATCGGTTGAACTTGGCATGAAGCCGATATTGAATTGCTTCGGCGGTGTTTCACTATTTTGCCTTGCTATTTCAGGAATGACACTTTCGGACCTACCTTCAATTTTCATTAACCGGTCGCCCTCATTCGCTTTTTCGGCGAGACTTTGGAGAATTTTCTGCTTCGCTCTTTCTGCCCATTCCTTAATATTTCGAAAAGGGTGCTTTAAGTTCGCATCGGCAAATGCCTCGGTTTGGTCAATCTCCAGCTTGCTAGCCGATTTTTGAATTTCCATGCTAGGTTGAGGCTGAGTGTAGTTCAGTTCTGCTTTTGGCTGTTTTATTTCAATAGAAGTATTTTTCTTTTGGACACCAAGTTGTGCGAACGTGTTATGTAATTCAAGACGAGGTAGCTGCATCGCTTGTCCTCCTTATTTGAATGGTTGATATCGAATGAATCGCTTCGCATTTTTCTTTATATGGTACATATTTCTATTTTAGCTAAGTTCCTATCCAAATTAAACTACTCAAGGCCCTTTTTTACAGAGTATTTTTTGGTCTGTCATTACTTTTTCAATTCTCGTTAATGCTAGTGATAGGTGGGAATGATTGTGATATAGTTATAACATGAAGGAGGTGAATAAAATGACGAATGAACTCGAAACTTTATTGCGCTCGGTACTGAAGGATGAAATGAAGCCGTTGCATGATGGACAGAAGAGACTTGAAACTAGAATACAAAGCCTTGAGGAAAAACAGGAACAGACAACTCTAGAGATCAAAGGGCTACAAGAAAAACAAGAGATTACTACTTCAGAAGTCAAAGAGCTTCAAGTCGGGCAAGTACGACTTGAAGCAAGAATTCAAGGCCTCGAGGAGAAACAAGAGAATACGACTCTGAAAATTCAAAGCCTGGAAGATAAACAAGGCCAGACTACGCAGGAGATTAAGGTACTCCAAACCGATATTAGAGAATTAAATGCTTCAATCAAACACAACACCAGTCTTCTCACGGAAAATTTTACTGGAATTAGAAAGGATCTTCGGATCACAACAGAAGAAATCCGCTCCGATGTCGATCTTCTTTTTACTGAGGTTGAATCAGTCAAAAGAAAAACCAATCGACTTGAGAGACTGATCGCTAAATGACCCCATAGAACGCCTCCATTATTTTATCTCATTTGAATTTTTTCCCTGGCTAAAAGGGAGAATCACTCCCCCTTCTAGCTAGGGAATATTTACTTCTATATCTTTTCCTTTTCATCATAGAAAAAAGCTACCCCAAAAGGAATAGCTTATCTTAAAAAATCCATCAATGTTGGTTGAATAATTCTTGCACCAACTGCCAACGAAGCACGATGAACGCTTTCTTGGATCGTTAAATTAATGATGGCCTCTTCCATATCAATATCTTCATTGTCAGATACCGTTTTCTTCGCGACCACCCTCTGTTCTAGCAGGCGGCTGTCGACCATTTCTGCTCGATTAATCTGGGCTCCAAGTTCTGCCCTTGTCGAAACGATGGCATCCATATATCCATCGATAGAATCAAGCGCTTTGGTAATTTCAGTTCCTTTTGTTGCTGGATTGGTTAGCATCTTCTTAATCGATTCTAACCCACTAAAAAGCTCAATCGAAAAGGCACTCTGTGGATTTGTATTAATCCGAATTTTAACACCCTTCATGACTTCTATTTCAACATCTTGACTGTTTGTCGAAACCGCACTTTTGTCTGAGATAACTATATCATTCGAAGTTAATTCCTTTGTAGTTGCGACCATCGCTCCATTGAGTTCCTTTTGTTCCTCCAGCTGAGTTTGTTTAATGACTGCTGGAGTATTAGAAAAATCAATAGATAGACTCGCTGAAGGACCTGTCTTCTCTACTTCAGTACCATTTTCAATAACTTTATATGCTATATTTGGTTGGACAGTAAAAGTTGCAACGTCACCATCTACTTTATCAAGTTTGTAGTTTTGTCCATTATAACTAATTACATAATTCCCTGCCTTATCAGGGTCTGCTAAGTCACCAGAGACTTTATTAAAATCTACATTGAACAAATTCCCATTTATCGGTGCTTTTGCGGTATCTGTTCCATTAAAAATATAGTTTTCTCCGACTCGTGAATTTGCCATTGCAACAATATGTTCCTGCAGACGATTGATTTCTTTTTCAATATTCTTACGTGATTCTTCGTTATAACTATCATTGGACGCTTGTACGACGAGTTCTCTTACTCTGTGTAATACTTGGTTCGTTTCGTCAAGCGCAGAGTCAGAATTATCCATCCAGTTAAAACCCTCATTTAAATTACGACGATATTGGTCAATTTCAACGACTTGGCTACGATAACGCATCCCTTTCATTGCGATAACTGGATCATCTGATGGTCGCGTAATTTTTTTTCCAGTATTAAGCTGATCCTGTAGCTTCCCGAATCGGTTATAGCTTTGACTAATATATCTCAAGTTACTATTAGAAAGCATTGATTGTGTAACTCGCATTTATATCACCTGCCCTATCTTCCTACAACGCCCATTCCATTAATAATTTTGTCAAGCATTTCATCAATCATCGTGACATTTCTTGCTGCAGCATTATAAGCATGTTGGAATTTAATCATATTCGTCATTTCTTCATCTAGCGAAACACTACTTATCGACATCCGTCTTTCTTCAACGGAATCCCTTAAAGTAGCCGCTGTACCCAACATTCTATTTGCTTCTGAAGCGTTGTCGCCAAGCTTTCCAATCATTCCTTGATAGAAAGATTGAACATTTGTCATATTTCCACCAAAACTAATAATGGCATCTTTCACATCCGCAAGAGCAAGAGCGTTAGAACCGTTACCAATGAAGGCCTGGTCACTCGTTTTTATCCCTTCGGCTTTGAAAGAGAAATTCCATTCATCATTATTTTTTTGTGATTTTATAGTAGACATATCGAAGTCAATTCCAAAAAAGGACGGTTTTACATCATTCGTTGTTGCAGTAGCCGTGTAAGTCTCATTATCACTACCTTTTGCTGTAAAGGTATACGTCCATTTATTAGGAGTTACAGAGGTATCCACCTTCACAGACACATCAATGTTGTCTACTGATGCAGGCCAAGTAGTGCTAGAGCCTGTTGATGTAATAGTCAAACCTGTTGTCTTAGATGCCTCATAAATTCCCTTATAGCCTGGATTCCCAATCGTACCAGAATCTACACTTTTTCGATTCATCATCCCTGCTAGCACATTTCCTTCGGCCGCCGCTGCAATATTTTGAACGTCCTCTTTAATTTTGTCATCAATTTTTAGATTAGCAGCCGCACCTTTATAATTGTCCGCTGTCAGAGCTACACCATTAAAGGAAAAGAAATTATTTGAATCATCCTTTTCTCCTTTTCGAATTTCATTTAGGCTCCATCCAGAGTTATGTACAAGGTTAAATTGGGTTGCAAACGTATAAGCCATTAAATCGAGATCAGCGAGCATATCATTGTAAGAACCTTTGACCTCGCCCGATGATGTTTTATAGCCGTAGCCTTCAATATAGCCTTTTAGCAGACCATTTGAATTGAAAGCACTTAGATCGTCTAATTTGTAAGTAGAGGCAGCATCATCAGCTTCATTTTTATTGCTGAGACCGACGAATCCCTCTTTATTTTCATTTAACTGAAAAAATTTTATACTCGTAACAGGGCTATCTAATTCTGAACGGTTTTCATATTGAATATGAATTCCGGTTGCCGTCCCCATGGATGAATCGATAAGCTTAATCGGCTTTCCGTTAGAGTCTTTCAAAATATCCCCTTGTGGTGTCGCTAAATAAACATCTAATAGGCCCTCAGCATTTGCAGAAGCTAGACCACCACTCGGCTTAGAATCTACTTTAATATTGACCATTGTAGACAATTCATCTAGTAATCTATCTCTCTCATCGTATAAGTCATTCGGTAAATAACCGTGGGGTTCAATTGAACCGATTTGTTTATTAATCGCATTAACTTGTCGTAAAATCGAATTCATTCGATCTTGATTCGTATCAATCTCTTTACGATAGTCCTTTTGGATCGCCTTTAAGGAATTCGACATATAATTAAATGTATTGGCTAACGTTATTCCACGCTCACGAACGACTCTCCGCGCTCCATCATTTTGCGGTTGTACTGCTAAGTCTTGCAAAGCATTCCAAAATTGATCCATCGTTTTCGACAAACCAATATCTGATGGTTCATTCATCACATCTTCCATTTGACTAAGCATTTCTGCTTTTCCTGACCAATATCCAAGCTTACTCGTTTCCGTACGGAATTGCATATCTGTAAAGCTATCTCGAATCCTCTGGATATCGCCAGCCTTTACCCCTGTTCCCATCTGCCCAGGAATTTGCGGACGGTTTAACGCTGGAGATGGATACGGTGATGTTGTGGCAAAATTAACACGTTGTCTCGTATAACCAGGTGTGTTGGCATTCGCCACGTTATGCCCTGTCGTATAAAGTGCAGCTTGTTGAGCGGATAGTGCCCTCTTGGCAGTTTCCAACCCAAAAAAAGTTGAAGTCATAGTTTTTTTCCTCCACTAAGCTTTTGAATCAAATAACGAACGGCTTTGCTGCCTATTTTCCTGTGCTCCATTTTCAGACCGGTCGTAATTATAGGAATCTATATCTGGCTGTAGCAAATCCAATGAGATATTAACAAATTGAAGGGATTGTTCCAGGAGCTGCTGATTTAATTGATTCTGTATGGAAAGTTCTCTAATTTCGTTTTCGAGCTCCTGTTTTCCTTGTAACAGTGCTTCTTTTTCTAATTCATTCGCAATCTCGATTGCTGCTGATAAAGACGGCTGTTCCATTTCAACCCTGTTTTTTTGTAAAAATAATATCGTCTCATTTTTAAGACCCATTTCTAATCTCTGTATCGCTTGAATATGCTTATTTTCCTCTTTAAGTAAATTTTGAAGAGAGTTGATATCTCCCCTCTTGATAATTTCTGTCTTTTGTTTTGCAAGAGCCACCATGCTACGATGGAGTTTTGTCATGTTGTTTAACGCTTGAATAATCATTTGAGCAGACAACGGCTCTCACCCCTATTTCATATCATCCCAGAAGGAATACATCTTTTTTGCAATTTCTTTTGTATTGATTTCGTACTGACCGGATTGAACATCTTTTTTGATCGCTTCGATTTTTTCTTGTCTCTCCAACTCAATATTGCCGATCTTCTGAAGATTTTTTGCTTCTGGAGAAATTTCAATTTTATCTTTTTTGCCAGCCTTTTGAACTTGGTCCATTTTTCCGGCCTGTTTGTTGTAAGGATTTATATTCAGGCGTCCGATATGATTAATTTTCAAATTTGTTCACCTCTTTATTGCTTTTTCCGTTTGCTTATTACCTATTATCTATATCGGCAAAAAAATCTAATCATAAATAGCAAAAATGCACTTTTTATTCGGTTAGCACTTTCTCAAATTGGTACCAGGTACCATTCGTGGACAGTTTCCACCCCAGATGGACAGTCGACGTTGTAAAAAAACTACTAGAATGTTTCTAGTAGCCTAAGTGTAGATATTGATAAGTAGCCCTTTGATTTCGCCGACCGTATTCAGAATGTCTAGCGAGTTTTTTTCTTTGTCGAGTACATTGTTAGCGAGGTCAATAAGCTTTTTGTCGACCTCTTTGACGATTTTATAAATTTTTGTCCGACCACGACGGTTGAAGCCACGCTGTTCTTCGAGCTGAAGACCATTCTGAACCGCTTCCTCCATAAATTGTTTAACCATTTTTTTATATTTCCTAAGCTCGTCGACCGTGCGATTCTCGGCCAGTACTTTTCCTTGGTCTTCAATTTCTGTAACCATTTTCGAGAGCTTTTCAAATACTGTTTGCGTGCGACCCTTCGCCATTACTTCTTGGAAGGATACACTTTCTGTTGGAATATTATTCTTTCCTTTTACCTTATCAATTCCCGCCTTGCCTACCTTTTGGATTTCCATTTTGATTCCGCCCTTTGAATATTGTACGTATGGCTATTTTACCAAAAAAGGAGAGGGAAGTCCTTCAAAAATAGACTTTCCTCTCCTGTGAAAATTATCCTTGTAGTAATTGAAGAACCCCTTGTGGCAATTGGTTCGCCTGGGCGAGCATCGCTTGAGCAGACTGGTTCAAAATATTGTTCTTCGTGAACTCTGTCATTTCAAGTGCCATATCAGCATCACGAATACGAGATTCAGCTGATGTTAGGTTTTCGTGTGTAACTTGTAGGTTGTTGATTGTGTGCTCTAGGCGGTTTTGGGTTGCACCGAGTTTAGAACGAGTAGACGAAATTTGGTTGATTGCTTTTTCAAGTTTGAAAATAGCATCATTTGCTGATTTATGATCTAGAACATTGATTTCTTCAATACCTAGTTTTACTGTACTTAATTCAGGAACATCAATCATTACGTTTTGATTTGTATTAGCGCCGATTTGGAAAGCTAATGCTTTATTGGTAATATCAAATCTCGATTCACCTTTTTTTACATTTGCTCCAAATTCTAATTCCAACCCACCATGAGTAACTTTCCCATTCATTGTTTTTAATTCTTTAGGGAATGTTATAGCTGTTACGTCATCATCACTTGTATTTGTAGTATTTTTATCATCGACCATCGAAACTGAAATTTCCACTTTAGCTTCAACTTGGACTTTGGCTGTACCTGCTTGTGTAATCTTTCTTGTATCAATTTGAATCGTTTTTCCTGGCTCGGTTCCAATTGTTTGAATGGACCCATTGGCATCTCCAATTAAAGAAGCTAATTTTCCAATTGAGAAACCATCAGGATTAAATATTTCGATTGTTGCATTAGGTCTTCCGTTACTATCTATTTGATAATCAGAAACAACGATTGAATACTCTCCCAATGCAAGAGAACTTTCCTTTACTTCGAAATCAGTTGTACCATTCACTAATTGTGAAGGAGTTAAGCTAACTTTGAAGTCACCAATTTGTTCTTCTTTAAGCTTGTTATCTGTATAACTTACGGATTTAGAAGCAACTACATTATTTGAAGAATCCTTAATTTCAAATGTACCAGCATCTGATTCTACTTTTATTTTAATTGTACCATTGCCTGTTAAAGATAATGAACTTAATTCTATTTTTTCGTTTCCATTTGTTACAGTAATAGGTAAAGCTGATAAATCTTGTGCTGTCAATGGAGTAGAAAAGTTAGTTCCATCTGGTTTTAATAACGTAATATTAGCTGTAGCAGGCGTGGTACTATTATCGTAACCAGTAATTTTAATTGTATACTCCCCTGGAGCTAAATCATCTGTTCCAGTTGAGGCAATAGTAGCAGTGCTAATATCTCCCGCAGTCGTTGTAGATTTTATAGTGCTAGAAGTGCTTGTATACTCTAGTTTGTACTGTCCCGGCTGTGCATTTTCTAGATTTGTAGCGTTAATATTATTTATACCCGCTCCGTTTGTGCTTATTTGGGCATTGCCAATTTTTAATACATCAGCTGTACTAACTCCAGCACCTGGTTGGTTTAATGCGTATACTATTTCAGGAGTACTTTCTACCCCAATTTGATAAAGTCCCGTTTTCATAGACGGATCAGTTACAACTGGAACACTCTTTATATTGGTACCACCAATTTGATTTTCTCTAAATTGTGTGTCCGCTGCACTCGAACCATCCAATAATTTACGTGTATTGAATTCAGTCTTTGATGCAATACTATCGATTTCTAATCTTAACTGGTCAATCTCCTTCTGAATCGCCGTACGATCCTCCGTCGTATTCGTATCATTCGCAGCCTGTACTGCTAGTTCACGCATACGCTGAAGCATGGAGTGAACCTCAGTCATTGCCCCTTCAGCTACCTGCATTAAAGAAACACCGTCTAGCGAGTTTCTTTCCGCTTGCTTTAAACCACGGATTTGCGAGCGCATTTTTTCAGAGATGGCTAGGCCTGCTGCATCGTCGGCCGCACGGTTAATGCGTAGGCCTGAAGAAAGTCTTTCTAGGTTTTTGGAAGTGTTGAATTGGTTTTGGTACAAGTTTCGGTAAGCATTTAACGCTTGAATATTATGGTTGATTTTCATTTTTCTTCTCCTTTATGGACAGAATTTATTGTTCTTCTGTTAAAATACTCTTTTCGTAAGCGGAAGCTCTTTTTCTAACCATTGCCCCTGAGTCTGCTGTTTTATTTTTCATTGCTTTGTTCCAGGCAGCTGTGATTTCTTCAAGTGAATTCAGGACTTCTTGAATGATGGTGACATCTTTCTTAAGATTCGCTTCAACAAGCTTGTCCGCCATATAGTTGTAAAGCATGTCGAGTTGGTCAGCGATGATGCCAGCATCATAGTTAAGACCTGCTCCAAGACGATGTAAAATATCATTCGCTTTTTGAAGCTTTCGATTTGCGAGTACATAATCTTTATTGTTAATATCGGTTATTGCGTCTTCTAGGTTTGTGATACAGGCTTCATAGAGGAGCGCTGTAATTTCTTGTGGTGATTTTTGGTGTATTGCCGACTCTGTAAAGATTTCTGTCACGAGTCTTTGCACCTCCAAATGAGTATCAATAAGGCAGTTTCTCGATTACAAAACAGCCATCTGTTATTTTTATCGGAAAGAGTCGAAAAGTGTTTAATAGTTTTTCTCCATTTCCTCGATTAAAAGTAAAATTTCTGCCATGACGGAATAGAGCTGAGGGGGGATATTGTCCCCTAGGTCCATATCCAGTAAGTTTCCGACAAGGGTCGAATCCTCCTGCATGTGAATATTATTCTTCTTTGCTAGCTCGATAATTTGCTGAGCGACATGTCCCTTACCTTGTGCTACAACAATGGGAGATTTTCCAGAACCTTCATCGTATTTAATCACTGCAGCAGAAGGGCCATTGAGTTCTCTTCGTTTTTTTTGATTATAAAAAGAAGATGTCATCATATTTTGAAATCCAGTCCCTTCTCTGTAAAAATTGGTTTCTTCGGTGCTTGATCAATCGTTTGATCGACATGGCTATTCGTGCTAATTGGCGTCATTCTTGTAAACTGGAGGCTGCTAACGTTGTAGCCAATTTCGTTTAACTTTTCCTTTGCAAGGCTTGCTAGCGGCTCCATCTTCCCCTTGAAGTCTGGCATGTCATTCTTGATCGTTATTGCTAGATTTCGCTCAGTCGCCGAGAGCATAATTCCTACGTCCCCAAGCTTTTTCGTTTCGATTAAAAAATAAAGATTACAGTTTTCCCAATCAACCTGGTTTCCCTCATTTTTGGAATTAACAAATACCTGAAGGTTCTCAGGATTTCCGCCTAAAAGCATAGGCAGGTTAAAAAGCATGCTTTGCATCGAGCCCGGTGAGTCTGCTTTGCTAAGGAGCTGTTGACCCGTTAGATTGTTCAGTGCCTGCTCGGCTTGTTGAGCGACGCGCGTTCCAGCTTCCTCCTGCTGCAGCTTCATGAGCACAGCCTTCATGTTTTGCTGATGCTCCTGTTGAGCTTGATCTTCTTTTTTGAAAACTAAAGAATTAGCTAACTCGCTATCATAGTTCAATCCTAGGGAGCGAACGGTTTCATACATTTGCCTTGCGGATGGCTCCTGCATTGTGTAACCTCTCGCCGCTGTTTCTAAAACGTGACTTCGCTGCTCCAAAGCTAAGCTTTCTTTTCCGACGAAATGCATGACTTTTTGGTCCGATGGCTTGAAATTAATTTTGTCTATGAGTTCTTTTACCTGCCCAACAATTTTTGACGCCTCTGAAAATTGCCCCTTTGCTAAGAGTTTTTTCGCTTCAGCTAATTGGGAGCTTGCTTGAAGAAGCTGCTTTTCCGTCTTCATATCTGTGAACAGCATCATGTCGCTTTTTAAAATGGCGTTGTCCAGCTTACTGATTGCCGTTTCTAGCATTTTGCTAGCTTGCGGATGGGAGCTGCTCTTGAACAGGTCAATCGTCCGCTGAGCGCTATCTAAGGTTCTCGTAATCTCTCTTTTTAACTCACGGAATTGATGGGTTGCTTCGGCGAGCTTTTGCGTAACCCTTGTAACTAGGATGTCCTTCGATTGTATTTGCATCGATTGTAAAAGCTCATCAATGTCATATTGATTGCTGGCTGATTGAGAGGAATTCAGTTTTGATTCTGATTTGGCAAGTGATTGCTGAATTTCGGTTAATTCTTTTGCAACCTGTTGTCGCGCCGCAATCTCTCTTCCTCTATCACTTAGTTGTTGGGCGTTTTCCAATGTCTTTTCAATCTTTGAGATGTTGGTCATGTCGATATTTGGATTACTGGACACTTCTTTTCGAACAAGGTCGATGGCTTTGTCGACATCTGATTCGGATTGAAAAGATTTAAGTGCTTGTCGAATCGTTTCACTTGGCAACTTTTGTACTTGTGTTAGTTGGTCTAAGTTGCTTTGCTGCGCTAATTGCTGTGTTTGGGTTTGCACATTTTGCTTTCCAGCTTGATTAGCTTGTTCAGTTCCTAGATCTTTATTATTGATAGATTGTTGTGTCACTGACTGTTTTAGGGTTGATTCGATTTGCTGAAGCAGCTTAATTAACCGTTCACGACCTGCTTCATTAAGTTGATTTGCCTGATTAGCTGCTTTTTGAATATTTTGGGCAACCTCAGGATCAATATTTTTATTATTAATTACTTGCTCTTGTAATTTTGGTAATACCTTTTTAATGTCCGGTTCGGTTTGAAGCTGTTCACGAATTTGCTTAATAGAATCTTTTAGTGCCGCATCCTGTGCTGATAATGCTGGTTGCTGGCGGGATTCAACTGGTTTTTGAGTACTTAGATCTGCTGATCGAGTTTCAGTTGATTGGCGTGATGTCTCAACTGGACGGGTTTCAGCTGATTGACGATTCTCAACAGGCTGGCGTGGCGCTGTTTCACCCCTGCGAGTTTCTGCTTCTATCATTTCCGTTTCGGCATTAGTCAGTGCTTGGGCCAATCTTTCTCGACCGGCTGACTCATGGCCTAGTTTTTGAAGCTGGGTCGCTTCTTGAACAGCTATTTCTATCTTTTGAGCTACTTCTCTATCGATTTTTGGATTGTTAATAAGCTGGTCCCGAACCTGTTCTACTGCTTTTTGTAGTTTCGGTTCTTGCTGGACTGCTTCTTTTACTTGTTTGATGACCTCAGATGCTTTCGGTGGTTCAGTCTGTGCTCTTACATTTGTTTCGGCTGGGCGGGATTCGACCGGCTGACGTTGTGCTGTTTCACCCCTGTGAGTTTCTGCCTCCATCATTTCCACTTCGGCATTGGCCAGCGCTTGAACCAATCTTTCCCGTCCTGCTCCTTCATGGCCTAGCTTTAGTAGTTGGGTCGCTTCTTGGATTGCCCTTTCTATCTTTTGGGCTACTTCTCTATCTATTTTGGGGTTATTGATGAGCTGCTCTCGAACCTGTTCTACTGCTTTTTGTAGCTTTGGTTCTTGTTGTACTGCTTCTTTTACTTGTTTGATGACCTCAGATGCTTTCGGTGGCTCAGTCTGTTTTCTTACATTTGTTTCGGCTGGGCGGGATTCGACCGGCTGACGTTGTGCTGTTTCACCCCTGCGAGTTTCTGCCTCCATCATTTCCACTTCGGCATTGGCCAGCGCTTGAACCAATCTTTCCCGTCCTGCTCCTTCATGGCCTAGCTTTTGTAGTTGGGTCGCTTCTTGGATTGCCCTTTCTACCTTTTGAGCTACTTCCCTATCAATTTTCGGGTTATTGATGAGTTGATCTCGGACCTGTTCTACTGCTTTTTGTAGCCTCGGTTCTTGTTGGACTGCTTCTTTTACTTGTTTGATGACCTCAGATGCTTTCGGTGGTTCAGTCTGTGCTCTTACATTTGTTTCGGCTGGGCGGGATTCAACTGGCTGGCGCGGAGCAGATTCACCCCTACGAGTTTCTGCCTCCACCATTTCTGTTTCAGCATTAGCTAGCGCTTGAACCAATCTTTCCCGACCAGCTGACTCACGGCCTAACTTTTGAAGCTTTACCGCTTCTTGGACTGCCCTTTCTATCTTTTGAGCTATTTCCCTATCAATTTTTGGATTATTGATGAGCTGGTCCCGAACCTGTTCTACTGCTTTTTGTAGTTTCGATTCTTGCTGGACTGCTTCTTTTACTCGTCTGATTACTTCGGACGCTCTAGTATCAACTGGTTGACTTTGCGGTTCACTTGAGCGTGTTTCAATCGGCTGACGAGACTCAATAGGTTGACGAGAATTTGTATCCGCCGGCCGTGAATCGACTGGCTGGCGTAGTGTTGTTTCTGCTTCAACTTCAGTTTCCAAACTGGCTAGAGCATTTGCGAGCACTTCTCGACCAGCTGTGATCCTCCCTTGTTTTAAAAGGGCACTTGCTTCACTTACCGCCTTTTCGATCTTTTCGGCAGATTCCTTCGGTAGTTGCTCATTTTTTATAACCTCTGTTACAACTCTATCGATAGAACGTTGTAAATTCGGATTCGTACGAACTTCACTTTTAAGTTCTTTGACAATTGAGCCCAAGTCTTTGCTTGCCTGATCGTTTGGGACTACCGTTTTCGATTCGACAGGCTGTTGCTCTTTTACCTGAAGCTGGACTTCTGCATTCTTTAACGCTTGGATAATCCGTTCTTTACCGATTGACTGCAGCTTTTCTGCATCCGCAGCAACTTTTTCAATTTGCCGGGCCATTTCCTTGTCTATTTTTGGATTATTTGTAATAACTTCCTTTACCGCCTGAATTGCTTTTTGCAAATCGGGTTCTTTTTCTAGTATGTTTCGAATTGTGCTGATGACTTCTGCCGCACCTGTTTGCATTGGGATCTGTTTGACAGATGGACTTGGTTGAGATGTAGTTTCGGATGCTATTGGTTTGGATGTTGGTTGTTGGGCAACGGTCGGTTTTTCCTTAATGGATAAATCGAGATTTAATTCTTTGGCAATATTAGTCAAAACCTCATTAAGCGGTTTGCCGTTCAACGCCTCATGAATCGCCCGTAAATGCGTTTGCGTGACTTCCAATCCTTTGTTGACTAATGCTTTTACCGTATCGCTTTTGGCTTCAGGGGTACCCTCCGCTTTTTCGAAAAAGGTCTTCAGCTCGCTGGCGATTTCCTTCGAAAGTGGTGCACCCTTATCGAAAAGTAATTTGACAGCTTCTTTAAGTTCAGGAGATTCCTTGCCAGTAAAACCGACCTTTTGTAAGACTTGGGATAAGTCGGTTGACTTCTTGTTAACCGTGGTTGAAGCAACTGATATCTCCTTTACGGTTACCAGTTGCTCTTGCTGTCCGGTTATTTGAACGGTTGCACGGTCACCAGATGGAACCTTCCCCTCAAACTGGGCAACTACTTCCTTGCCCCTTATTTGCAAGACAGCCTCTCTATCTGAAAGGCGTTCCTTAATCCCGGCCGAGTATATTTCATCATTCTTTATTTCAAATGGTATTTCTGTTGTGGTTGGTTTGTTTGCGACATGATTGGTGATTTGCATACATGACACTCCCCGTACGAAACTTCTATTCTTATTATCGGTTGAAGAGAGAACATCTTAATTGGAATGATTTGTTTTGTCTGTTGAAGAATTGTTTATTACCCGCATAAAAGAAAACCAGGCAAAAACCACTAACGGGTTCTCTTGAAGGGGACAAAATAAGTAAATCGCACTTACTCCCATTGTTTGTGTATGTGCTTTTTTTGATATTAGGTCATTTATAGCATATTTATTATAAAAACCGCACTCGATTTAGCAGTAAATTAACCTTGTACATTAGCTGTTGTACAATGCTATTTTTCTGCAATTTTGATTACGAATTTTATGTTCATTTTTTATATCTGTGGCTCTATTATTTTTCATTTTTGATTTTCGTGTAGGTATGAGAATTCATAGGCGGAGAATTTCCGGCTAATGCATAAAAGGGAGGCTTAAGAAGCAGATATAAGCGGAGAAACTCCGATGAACTGCTCTAAATAAGACAAAATCCAAAGATTTGGATAAGATAGACGGAAAACCTCCCCTTATATTTCGGGAAATATGGGTATTTCCCGATTTAAAAGGAATTTTTCCGTTTATTTTTAAAACATGGATAAATAACGAAAAAAAACTGCGATTTTTATATAAAAACGCAGTCTTTCTTTGCTAATTTATTGTGATTACATATGTTATTTTTGTCCCCCAGAAGACAACCCGTTACAATCCAGGTGACCGTGGCAGATTCCATAATCTTATGCTTTCTTATCCAAAAAAACCGCATGCCTCAGCACACGGATTCAGTTGCCGCCACGATACTTTTCGTCAACTGCAAAGTAGGTAGCTTGCCTTTCTCTTCTTTCGATTTCCTTTTTGCGTTCTTCTTCAGCTTTATGTATTTCAAGTTCTTTTCTTAGTTTTTCGGCGCAGGAGCTACAAATTTTCCCCTTTTGGATAATCTTCCCGCACTTGTCGCATGGGTAGCCAAGATTAGGAAACTGGGTGAGCTTGAGACGGCCGGTTTTAATAAATTTTAGAATTAATTCTTCTTCTACTTCGGTTGCTTCTTCAACCTGCTGGATGGTAGCCGCACGGTTTTCACGTTTGCGAATGAATTGATAGACCTTTTCGTAGGCCTCTTCTTCTTCCTTCCAGCATTTCTGACATATATCGCGAAACTTATTTTTGACAAAAATATCTCCACATTTCGGGCAATTTGTCAGTTCATCCATTGTCTTAATCTCCTCTCCACGAAACATTCCTTGCCTCCATTATAACGTGAAGAGGGCTGGAAGAATATGAAATCTTTATGGAAAATATAGTCTACTAAGAAATGCTATCACTTTGCTAGCGATAAATAGCAGAAAAATAGCAGCTGCTAGCAATTGGTCCTCATTGCTAGCCACGTGCAAGAGTGAAAGACATGACGGATTTGGCCCCTGCCTGCATCAAAATTTTTGCTGCATGTCTTAAGGTTGAACCCGTGGTGTAGATATCGTCGATAAGAAGAATTTTCTTATCCTTAATCTCCGACTCAGCCCTCAGCTCAAACACCTGAGGTATATGGATTCTCTCCGTTCGTGACTTTTTCGATTGTTTTTCACTGTGGGTTCGTTGCAGGAGATAAGCAGGTGAAAGTCCCACCTCTCGAATGAGTGCCTCAGATTGGTTAAAGCCCCGTTCAAATTGCCGCTCCGCGCTGAGTGGGATCGGAACGATGTAATCGTACTCAATCCTCCGCAGTTTTTCATTAATCTTTCTTGAAAAAGCCTTTGCTAGAATGTAATCGCCGCGGAATTTATATTGGCTAATCAATTCTTTAAGAAAATTATTGTATAGATAGAGAGAAGCATTTTTTTGCAAGTGTCCCTTCCATTCCGGGTCCTCCTCCCAACGCACACAGTCATAGCAAAGATCCCCACAGATGTATTGGGGGTCTAATTTTTCAAGCGGCCGGCAGCAGATTTGGCATGTTTCGCCTTGAATCTCGGTTAATTGTGCTTCACATGATGGACAAAGAAAGGATTCCTCGGCTTCTTCAAAAAAGCAGGCCCAGCTGACTCGAGCACCCATTTCACCATGACAAAATAGGCAATGCTCACTCAACATCAATCAGTCCCTTCTCGAGCGCCTCTTTGTTCATGGCGATAATCTGGTTTCGCGCTTTAATCATGGCTTCGGTCTTTCCGAAATGGAAAAAAGTAATATCTCCCGATGGAAACTGTACGCTCCTCCCTACCCTTCCGGCAATTTGCACAAGGGCACTTTCCGTGAAAATGCGATCCTCTGAGCCGAGTATGGCTACATCAAGATTCGGGAAGGTCACTCCCCTTTCTAAAATGGTGGTCGTCACGAGAATGAGAAGCTCCTTGCTCCGCATCGCTTGGACCTTTTCCTTGCGTTGAGGATCCTCTGCATGTACTGCTTCAATATTAGGATGGAGCTGCTTTAGAATCGGAAGAATTTTCGGAATCAAATCGATTTTTGGGATAAAAAAGAGGGCTTGTTTTCCGGATTCAATACGCTCTTGGAGCCACTGCATCACATTGCGTGGGAGCCTATCCTGCTTTAGTGATTTGTGCCAATTGCCGCACCAGACAAAATGTGGAACAGGAAGGGGATGGCGATGGTAACGAGCTGGAATCGTCACGAAATCTCTTTTTCCGAGGCGGCATTCTTTTTGCCATTGAGAATTTGGCGTTGCGGTCAGATAGATCATAGAAGAGGTTGTTTTTCGCGCCTGTTTGACCGCATGCTGCAGGGCTTCCTCCACGGAATATGGAAAGGCATCAACTTCATCAAGGATCATCGTATCAAAGGCGTGATAGAAACGAAGGAGTTGGTGGGTGGTTGTGATCGTGAGCTGGGCATTTTTATGGCGATCCTCTGAGCCGCCGTAAAGTGAAGCGACTTGAATGGTAGGAAATACAGCTTGAAGACGGGGCGTTAATTCAAGGACGACGTCCGTTCGTGGAGTGGCGATGCAGACCCTTTTTCCCTGAAGAAGAGCGTAGTGAATGCCTTCAAAAAGGACTTCCGTTTTTCCTGCTCCGCAGACTGCCCAGACCAGGTACTCCTTATTGCCCTGGATCGCTTCAACCACTTGAGCAGATGCGGTCTGTTGTCCTGGGGAGAGGGTGCCGGTCCAGGAAAGGAGCGGCGATTCGAAGGGCTGAGCGTCTATATGTTCATTTTCTATCCAGCTATACAGGAGCGTGCACGAGCTCACCCTGCCCATCATGATGCATTTGCGGCAATAAATGCAGGATTCCCGACATCTTGAGCATGGAAACACAGCGAACCAGCTTGGGGCTTCATTTCCACACCGTTCACATTTTGGTTTGTTTTTACGAAAAGTGATCCCCTTCCGTAACAGAAGATAGCCATTTTCATAATGAGCTTGAATTTCTTGGATGGAGTTTGGAATGTCATCTAGGAGAAGCTGCTTACCTTTTAGAAGATCTTGTAGGTCGTGATTGAAGGAATAGCTTGGATTCTGAGGTGGTTGTGGAATCACGTCGTGCTGGGTGATTGGTTTGGTAGGTGTGGATTTTACTAGAAGGGGTTCTGGGACTAATTTGTTGTCTATTAAGGCAAATCTCAATAGGAACACCTCGATTATTATGGAAATTTGGTTAGATGAATCGTTGCTCACATATACTGATTACCTCCTTCTTTTCCGTCATTATAACATATTAGAATTTAAAAAACGCCACCCAATCGAGTGACGTTTTAGACATTATGTTTGGCTCTAAACTCAAACATGAGCAAAACCGTAATCCGTACGAACATAACCTTATTTTTTCACCCAGCCAAGTCCCATGGAGCCTTCACCAAGATGGCTTCCAATTACGGCTCCGAAATAGCTGATGGAAAATTCCACATTAGGTAGCTTGCCTTCAAGCTCCGCCTTCCATTCCTCTGCCTCCGCTTTTTGATTGGCATGAATGATGACCGCTTGGTAGGCTTCCCCACTTTTAGCATCTTCCTCAAGCAGATCGACGATACGTTTCATCGCTTTTTTGCGGGTACGAATTTTTTCAAATGGAACAATTTTTTTATTTTCAAAGTGTAGAAGCGGCTTTACTTGTAGCAGGCTTCCAATGATCGCTTGCGCACTTGAAAGTCTCCCACCGCGCTGTAGATGAGCTAAATCATCGACCATGAAATAGGCACGCACAGATTTTTTCATTTCATCTAGACGAACAAGAATTTCCTCTGGAGCTTTTCCAGCCTGTGCCATTTCAGCAGCCTCTAGGACATAGAAACCTTGGACCATACAGCTAATTTCGGAGTCAAATGGGTAGACCTCAATTCCTTCTACCATTTCTCCAGCTGTGACAGCCCCCTGATATGTACCACTAATTCCACTTGATAAATGAATGCTGATCACCGCATCATAGTCTTTTGCTAGATTTTCAAAGAGAGTAACGAACTCCCCTGTAGAGGGTTGTGACGTAGTTGGTAATTCCTTCGTTTTGACCTCTTCATAAAATTCTTCTGCTTGAATTTCGATTTCTTCTTTATACGTCTCATTTCCAAAAATAACACTTAGAGGAATCATATGAATATTTAACTTATCTCGCACTTCTTTCGGGATGTACGCTGTACTATCCGTGACAACAGCTGTTTTCATAAATGGTTTACCATCCTTATTTTTTTCTGCATGCCCATCCAATTCATGGCTACCGTACGGTGTATTAATCAATACGATAATAGTGATAAAAGCAAAGAATCTCATTCCCGCACCATTCACCAAACGAATACAGGCACTTTTTCTTAAATTTTCCTTATACTATATGTTTAGTATCCATTTTATATGAAAACACTCGAAAATGCATTATTCATGCGGAAGAAAGTTTCAAATATATGTCACGTATCATCCCGATTTGTCGACAAACCGGCAGGCTGGAAAATTGGAACAGCTGGAAACGGCATTGTATCTTCCCTTCCCTGCAACCAGCTTTCCTCCACACTTTGGACAGGACCTTGCTTTTCCGAATACACTCTTTTCACTATGTTCAACAAGGTTCTTTTTATTTATGGCATTCTTGTCGATCACCAGGTTCTTTAAAATCACATTTTCCATCCTTATTAATTCATCCTGAGAAATAAGCCGTTCCTTGTATTGCTTGATTATCTTGAGAATCTGTTTATCATGAGTGATGTACAGCCAGTCTTGTGTCACATGAATTTGGTCTATGGTCACCCGGGGACGAAAGGTAATGATCGAAACGTATGGCTTGCAGCCTATTAATTGTTCCAATGTATGAATATGTATGTAGGTTTGGAAAATTGGGCTATAAAATTTCTTCTCTCTCCCAAAAAGGCTCTGTGTCCAATACTTTTTCTTTTCCTCTCCACCTATTCGTCCCTTATATTTATTCGTTTCAATGACAAATACGCCATAGATTGAGAGAACAAGATGGTCGATATGAGTCATTTTCCCGTTAGGAGTCGCAAGGATGAGATCGTGAAGAACAATATAATTTTCATCTGAATTTAACGTCTTCAGAAAATGGCGGACTCTTCCTCCCTTGGCATACTCCTTAAAGACCGGCAGCTGAACAACGCAAGCAGCCATCACGAATAAGATTATCAGATAAATCAAGGACTGACCCCCTTATTTTTTAGAAAATCCTGAAAAAAGGCGCCATGAAAAAATCACAGCACCTCTTATGTTTGTTACCTTCCTTCTATCTAGTTGGTTCTTTACTAGCTTATTCTTTTAATCTCAAGACCCCGCCTTTTCAATTCCTCGTCTAGTATCTGGATAAACTCTTCTTCTAAGCCACACTCTATGGCTCTACTGAAAACATCAACCAGTTGGGTATCGGATAGGGATATTAAAGAAGTTATCTTAATCTCCTCCTTTAGGCCTGTATCTTATATCACATTAATACCTTTTTCGACATAATTTGTAAATACCTTCCACTCCATTGTCACTATAATTTCAAATTCCCTTGACATTTTTGTGACACAAATCACATTTTATTGGTACCAGGTACCGCCGCCCCAGGCGGTACCTGGTACCATCCGTGGACATTTTCTGCATTTTGTCTTTCTGGGGTGGACACTTACACTAAAAAGAAGCTCTCATTTAGGAAATCTAATCTAAATGAGAGCTTGGACAGATTTTTTATTATAATTTTTGATTTATACTTCTAATACCGCTCTTATTTTTTCCCGAAGAAGTTATACTCTACGATTCGATCGGAAAACTTTAAAGCTTCCAGTCCTTTAGAATATGGCTTCTTACAGCTGTTCACATCAACATCTTGGTGGGAAGCCAAATCAATGCAAATGCCTTTTTCAAAGATGCCGTCAATTGAGGCCTGATAGATGTTTGTATTCGTTACAAATGAACCATCGCGGAAAAAGACATTTTTCTCGTCTTCTAAAACATGTTGTCCTAGCATTCCTCTAGGTTTCTCAATTCCGAGCCAAGAAAGAATAGTTGGAGCAGTGTCTGCTTGGCCAACAGGATGTTCAATGGTCATGCCCTCTTTTTGACCAGGTGCATGGGCAAAATAAACAATTCCCTTTTTCATATTCCAATCGGTAAAGTTATTATTTCCCATATCCAACACACTTCTATCATGATCAGTTAAGGTAATACCGGCATCATGATCACCGTATATAAACACAATTGTGTTATCCCAAAGACCTTCTGCCTCCATTTTTTTCTTAAAGGTTCCAAGGGCCCTGTCTACATAATGAGCCGCATGGATATAATGCCTTAACAAATTATCCTCAATACCCTCTACATTCAACTCATAGTATTTTCCATCAATGGTATAAGGATGGTGGCTTGAAAGCGTAATTCCAAAGCCATAAAAAGGCTGTGACTCTTTCAGAACATCTACCATTTCAACTAGCATCGGCTCATCCCCGACACTCCAACCGACCTGTTCCTTGCTTTTGAAATCCTCTATCCCATAGAACGTGTCAAAAGGATAATTTTTATAGACTTGAGCCCGATTCCAGAAGCTCTTTTCCCAAGCATGAAAAGCGAAGGTATGATAGTCTTTCTTTTTCAAAGAACTAGCAATCGAAGGATATGTGTGGGTTCCATATCTCTTATAAACGACACCCTTCGTAACTGGATAGAGTGAAGTATTTGTCACAAATTCAGCATCACTCGTACGACCTTGGAAGGCTTGATGATAAGCATTTGGGAAGTAATACATTTCGTTGATAAACTGATTCATGTTCGGAGTAATTTCTTGTCCGTTAATGGACTTCCCTATCAGAAAACTTTGTATCGCTTCGAGCTGCAATACAATCACATTTTTCCCTTTGTACTTGCCGAATTCCAAGGCGGGTTCCTTTTGTTTTTTATCTAAATACTGGTTCAGTTCATCAATTTCTTCACTCGTAAGCTCTCTCCTGTTCATCCATTCCTGAATCGTTTGATAGGCGTCATAACCATGAAAGCCTGGAAGTCCCACAATGTTATAGATGCTGACATTCCACCAGTTATTGAGAAAAAGAGCTTTACCGTTCGTGTTAATGTATTGATTGACAGGCTGCAAAAACATAAAAAGTCCAATCAATAATGTTCCAATTGAAAAGCCTGTTCTCCATTTCCAATCAAATTCGGCTTCTTTAAACGGGATAAAATAAAGTAGAAAAGTTCCAAACAGCCACAGGTCACTCCATCTAAATAAGGCCGCAATACTATCCTTGATATCTCCCATTTGTCCAGCCTGCTGAATAAGGGACAGGCTTAGAAAATCCCCAAAATAGCGGAAATACACGATATCCCCTAAAATAATAATCGTAAGAATAATATCTAGGATAATGAGACCTTTTTTCTTCTTTTTTAATAAAAGAATCCAAAAACTAAGCAATAATATGCTTCCCCCACTCACCATATAGAACGGCAGCGTTACAAATTTAAGCCCGAGTGTCTTAGCAAAATAGTATAGTTTAAAAAACCACAGTAATGTAAAAACTCCGTACCGGACATATTCCTTCAAAAGCTGAAACATAATTTCACTCCTAAAAATAGCGTTCAATGCAAAATGCCCCCCAATCATTGATAGATTGTAGGAAACATTCTTAACCTCTCCCTCTATGATTTTAATCCATAGACTCTCCACTTTCCATCATTAATATCCGATTAGTAGGTACCAGGTACCGCCCGGCTGGCGGTACCTGGTACCATCCGTGGACATTTTCTGCATTTTGTCTTTCTGGGGTGGACACTCAATACTAGCCAGCCACCACCCGCTCTGTCAAAAAAAACAAAAAAAAAACGCCGGCAGGTTGAACGGAACTCCGATTGTTAGACCTTTTTAAACAATCGGAGCACAGTTCGCCCATGCAGCGTTTTGGTTATCTTACCTCGACCCAGCCGTTTTTGATTGCAACGACAACAGCTTGAGTCCGGTCATTTACATTCATTTTTTGGAGGATATTGCTGACGTGGTTTTTGACGGTTTTTTCACTGATAAATAGTGCTTCGCCAATGCCACGGTTGCTCTTTCCATCTGCTAGCAACTGGAGAACCTCACATTCCCGACGAGTGAGCAAATGGAGTGGGCGGCGAATTTCAACCTGCTGCACATAGCCACCGCTAACATTTACTTCCTCCAGTGCTAGACGACGATATTCCTTCACGAGATTATGAGTAACCTTTGGATGCAAGTACGCACCTCCATCGGCTACAACCTTCACAGCCTCGATCAATGCATCCGCATCCATTTCCTTCAATAAATATCCAGCTGCTCCAGTCTTAAGGGCATGCTGCACATAGTTCTCATCATCATGGATCGATAAAATAATAACCTGCGTCTGCGGAAATTTTTCTACTAGCTGGCGAGTCGCTTCCACACCGTTGACAGTTGGCATATTAATATCCATAATCACAACATCTGGATGGAACTTTTCCACTAATGCGACTGCTTCACTACCATCATCCCCCTCGGCCACCACCTCAAAGGACTTTTCGAAGTCTAATATTCTCTTAACCCCTTCACGGAACAATTGATGGTCATCTATTATGATAATCTTGGTAGTCATAATTTCGCCTCCCTATGCCTTCTCTAAAATTTTTTCATCATAAAAAAATCCATTTCACTTAACAATCAGACTTTCGTCTATCTAACTATCCAATGGGACCCGAATGAGCACAATCGTCCCTTCTCCAATTTTGGAATCTATGGACATCTCTCCATCGAGGAGATCCACTCTTTCTTTCATGCCAATAATCCCAAAAGACTCAGCTTTTTTCTCATTTATATCAAAGCCTTGTCCATCATCCTTAATCAAAACAGTAACATATTCTCTTGTCATCTCTAATTTAACACTTATTTCTTTTGCATTCGCATGCTTGAGGGCATTCTGAACCGATTCCTGTACAAGCCGGAACAATGCCACCTCATACTTCGACGGAAGTCTTTTTTCCTCACCAATATTCCTATAGCTAATTCTAGTCTTACTATGATATTCTTCGATCGTTTGTAGGTATTTTCTGAGGGTCGGGGCTAATCCTAAATCATCAAGTGCCATCGGACGCAGGTCATAAATAATGCGCCGAACCTCATACAAGGCATTGCGAACCATCTTTTTCAGATTTTTAACCTCACACAAAGCCTCATTGGCACCGTATTCTTTGTAGACCTTTTCAATTAAGTCCGACCTCATCATAACATTTGCCATCATTTGCGCAGGCCCGTCGTGAATTTCACGAGAAAGGCGTTTCCGCTCTTCCTCCTGTGCCTCAATGATTTTCAGCCCAAAATCCTGCTTCAGCTTCGCATCCTCAAGAACCTCTCCCACCTGCTTCAAATCACTCGTCAAGTAATTCATGACGACCGAAATCTGCGAAACAAGGTGCTCGGCTTTCTCAATCGTTTCAGAAAGCCCCAGAAGTCGCCGCTCAATATCATCTCTTCGTTGACGTAGCTGCTTTTCCATCTGGCGATTCATCGTCAGTTCCATTTGAAATTGATGAGCTCTTTCATATGCCTCCCTGACCTCAGCCTCAGTGTATTTCTTGAAGTGCATACTGACCTCTGATAGGCGCTTCCTTGCCAAGCGGGATCGATTGTCTAGCTTATCCCCCTCTTGAATGATTTGAGAAACCATTGCTCGGACTTCCTTCAACTCAGCGGTCAGGCCTTGATAATCCTGTCGACACTGTTCACCAATGCGAAAGATTTCATCCTTACTATTTCCTACGGTCTCAACCATTTTGTCCAAGATCACATCAAGAGTTTTCGTATCGAATTTTTTTATCATATACTTATTCCTCCAAGGGAATCAAAAAACCTTTTCCTCTCAGAAATATTTTACCTTGAATTTACAAAATATACTATCTTTCTAACTTGGAAATAATAGTATTCACACTAAAAATCATCAAAAAGAACGAGACTATTTTTTCTCATCCATGCCATTTAACCTATAAACCCAAGTCTAAATTCCTATTAAAAACTATTTTACTATATCACTTCCATAAGTATACCATGACAAAAAGACAGTCATGTTAAAGTTATATTACAAGCGCATGTTAATTTGAACTGATAGTCTTGTCGAATTATAATAGAATAGACGAAACCCGACATTTTTCGAACTATTGAACATTGTGTATAAAAAATCTAAGGAGTGATCATGTGCTCCCATACTATCATACGGTAAAGGGCTACGGCGAAAATGAAATTGTCATTGAAAAGTCACGCTTTATTGCTCATGTGACAAGGGCTGAGACAGAAGAGGAAGCCCAGGAGTTTATTCAAATGATTAAAAAGCAACATTGGAATGCCACTCATAACTGCTCCGCCTACCTCATCGGCGAAAACGACCAAATTCAAAAAGCCAATGATGACGGAGAACCGAGCGGAACGGCCGGGGTCCCAATCCTCGAAGTGCTCAAGAAACGACATGTAAAGGATACCGTTGTCGTTGTGACCCGGTACTTTGGCGGTATCAAGCTAGGCGCAGGCGGACTCATTCGCGCATACGGGAAAGCAACCTCTGAGGGACTTAACGCAACTGGGATTGTCGAAAGAAAACTGATGACTATCATGCATACGAAAGTCGATTACACCTGGCTCGGCAAGCTCGAGAATGAACTGCGCTCCTCCATCTACAAAGTCAAAGAAATCCACTACCTCGAAAATGTCGAAATTGAAGTCTTTGTCGAAGAAGGTCAAACGGAAGCTTTTACGAATTGGATGATCGAGCTAACGAACGGGCAATGTGACGTCCGTGAAGGACAAAAATTGTATTTGGAAGAGGACGTCATCTAAATTTCATTTTACGAATGGGGAAAAAGATTGTAGAATGAAATGTGGAATTAATAGTCATTTAGTTGCATTTTGACTATTTTATAAAAAAGCTAATAAAAAGGAGAAAATCTATGTCTATTAATAGACAAAAATATAAAGCTACTAAACGAAAAAAACATCGAAAAAAAATAACGCTTTGGATTTTGACCCCCTTTCTTGTTCTTATATTGGGTGCCACTACGTATGGAGCATTCCTCTACAATAAGGCCCATTCAGTCATGAATGATTCATACCACCCTATTGAAAGAGAGAAAGCGAAAAGTGTCGCGAAGGCCGATCCAAAAGTTGATAACACCTCTATCCTTTTTATAGGGGTAGATGACAGCGATACACGAAATTTCAAGAGCGGATCCCGCTCAGACGCTCTCATGCTGGCAACGTTCAATGAAAAGGCCAAATCTATTAAACTACTGAGTATTCCGCGTGATGCTTATGTGTATATTCCTGAAATTAGGAAAGAGGATAAAATCACCCATGCCCATGCTTATGGCGGACCAGCTGCAACAATTGAGACGGTGGAAGAGCTGTTCGACATTCCAATCGATTACTATGTAAAAATGAATTTTAACGCCTTTATTGATGTGGTGGATGCTTTAGGCGGCATTGAAGTGGATGTTCCGTATAAGCTAAGTGAAATGGATTCAAAGGATAGAGCACATGCCATCAATCTTAAAGCAGGTCTACAGGAGTTGGATGGCGAAGAGGCATTGGCACTGGCAAGAACGCGGAAAAAAGACAGCGATATTGAACGTGGAAAAAGACAGCAGGAAATATTGAAGGCCATTATTAACAAAGCCATTTCAGCAAAAGGATTTACTAAATATGCAGATGTCATTGAAGCAGTTGGCGATAACCTAACAACAGACTTAACCTTCAATGATATGAAATCCTTTTTTGATTATGTGACCGCAGGAACCTCCCTTCAAATTGAAACCTTAACACTTAAGGGTGACGATTCTTATATCGGTGGGGTTTACTACTACCAGCTAGATAAAAATGAACTAGACCGCACGAAAAGGGTATTAAAGTCTCATCTCGGTACCTTGACGACATCAGAGAAGCAATATGCGGATGATGCAAATTCATAAATGCTGAGAACGCTTTTCCAACCGGAAAGGCGTTTTTTCTTTATGATTAAAATACCCAAGCACCATCAACCTATTCATCTTACTCCCCCAAAATTACAAGAAGAAAAAAACTGCCCTCCAAACGGAAAGCAGCTTGATGTATTATCCAAGTTTTCTTTGACTCAAGAATTTAAGCAATGGTTTGTAATCCTTGCCGACAAGGCCAATTTTTTCAACAAATACTTCAATAGCGATGAGAAGTACACCCATTACTAGTAACGCACCCCATAATGTGGACTGTGAGAAAATAACAGCTGCTAAACCAAACATCGCTGCAATTCCGTAAATAATAAGGACCGTTTGTCTATGGGAATAGCCCAAGCGTAACAAGCAATGGTGCAAATGTGATTTATCTGGTGCCGATAACGGCTGCTTATTTACAAATCGTCTAATGATCGCAAAAAATGTATCAGAAATTGGAACACCAAGAATAATAATCGGGACGATTAATGAAAAAATCGTAATATTTTTGAACCCTAAAAGGGCCAAAACAGAGATCATAAACCCTAAGAACAATGCACCCGTGTCTCCCATAAAAATCTTAGCTGGGTGGAAGTTATAAACAAGGAACCCTAGAGTACTACCTAATAAAATCAATCCTACGCTTGTAACAAACACGTCACCCATTAGAATCGCCATTCCAGAAATGGTTATTAAGGCTATCGATGAAACTCCTGCAGCTAATCCATCTAGACCGTCAATGAGGTTAATCGCATTTGTAATCCCTACGATCCAAAGAATGGTCAGAGGAATGCTAAAAATACCAAATTGGAGCTCGCCACCAAATGGCATGTTGATGAAATCCAGCTGAATTCCGCCTAATACAACAACCCCAGCTGCTAATAATTGACCAATTAACTTCACTTTTGCAGATAATTCAAATCGATCATCCAGAACACCTGTGATAATAATGATAAAACTGCCAATAATAATTGGGAGTGGAGAAAAATCTTCATCCATAGGTCTTAAAATGAGAAAACCAATGATAAAACTGATATATATTGCTAACCCACCAAGTCGGGGCATAATTTTCTGGTGAACTTTTCGCGCATTTGGTTTATCAGTCGCTCCAATCGCAATCGCCAGTTTTTTTACCAAAGGTGTAATCAAAACGGAAGCAATGAAGCAAAGGAATAAGGTTACATAAACCATGGAATACCTCCTTATACGTAGCTTAACCAATACATAATCGAAATAACATGTCAATTTTAAGATCATCTTGTGTTAGCTAACCTTAACTAGATGGGCATCAAACACTTCTATGATTATATCATCTATATCAATAGAAGGGAATGCAATTTTTCAGAGGGACAACAAGCTTTCACAGAATACACTCTATTTGACGTAAGTTCCACATTAAAGTTGCATATTTTTACTAGTTTCTTATCTTTGTAGTAATTTTTTTAGGTATTTGATAAGATTATTAAATGATAAGTATAAACCATGCTAGAAGGAGCGTACCCTTTGATGATAACGTTTCTTAAAAATACGTTAGGAAATTCAAATGAAAAACGACTAAAACGCTACTATAAAATAGTCGAGCAAATAAATCAACTTGAAGATACACTTTCCAAATATTCAGATGAACAGCTCAAAGCGCAAACGGACAAATTCAAAAGCCTTCTTCAATCTGGAAAAACCATTGATGATATTAAGGTAGAAGCCTTTGCAACCGTACGAGAAGCCTCGAAGCGGGTTCTTAACATGCGCCATTTTGACGTCCAGCTGATTGGAGGCTTAGTTCTAACCGAAGCAAATATTGCCGAAATGGCCACTGGTGAGGGTAAAACGCTTGTCGCCTCCCTTCCAAGCTACCTGCGAGCTTTAGAAGGAAAAGGCGTTCACGTGATAACCGTCAATGATTATCTTGCAAAGCGCGATAGAGACAATATCGGACACATCCATGAATTTCTTGGATTAACCGTTGGCCTTAACTTACCGATGATGTCCCCTGAGGAAAAAAAGCTTGCCTATCAGGCTGATATTACTTACGGGGTCGGCACGGAGTTTGGCTTTGACTTTTTGAGAGATAATATGGTCACAAGCATCGAGGAAAAGGTTCAGCGTCCCTATCATTTTGCAATTATAGACGAGGTAGACAGTGTCCTAATTGATGAAGCAAAGACACCACTGATTATCGCAGGAAAAATGAAGTCAAGTGACGAGCTTCACTATATCGCCTCTCGCCTCGCCAAACGATTTGTGAAGGATACACACTACACCTTTGATGATGAAACAAAAGCAGCCAGCTTAACAGATGAAGGAATTGAAGCGGTTGAAAAGGCATTTGATGTGGATAACCTATATGATTTAGAGCATCAAACTTTATACCATTATGTCATTCAATCCGTTCGGGCTCACGTCATGTTCAAGCGTGATGTCGATTACATTGTCCAGGATGGAAAAATTATGCTCGTTGATATGTTCACCGGAAGAATTATGGAGGGAAGAACACTAAGTGACGGGCTGCATCAGGCCATCGAGGCAAAAGAAAATCTTGAAATTACGGAAGAAAATAAGACTCAGGCATCCATTACGATTCAGAACTATTTCAGAATGTACCCACTCCTTTCTGGTATGACCGGAACAGCAAAAACGGAGGAGAAAGAATTTGAACAGGTCTATGGCATGCAAGTTGTTCAAATCCCTACAAACCGTCCAAAAATTCGTGAGGACATGCCTGACCGTGTGTATCAAACAATTGAACAAAAATACACAGCCGTCACGAAGGAAGTCGCCGAACGACATGCTAAGGGGCAGCCAGTTCTTGTGGGAACGACCTCCATTTTACAATCAGAGGCCATAGCAAAGTACTTTGACAAGGAAGGGCTTCCTTATGAAATCCTGAATGCAAAAAGCGTTGAGCAGGAGGTTCGCATGATTTCGGATGCTGGTCAAAGAGGACATATCACGATTGCCACGAACATGGCAGGTCGTGGCACAGATATTCTTTTAGGCGAAGGGGTCGATCAATTAGGTGGTCTCCACGTACTTGGTACCGAAAAGCATGAGAGCCGCCGTATTGATAATCAATTAAGAGGACGTTCTGGTCGACAAGGCGACCCAGGCTCATCTCAATTTTTTATCTCCCTTGAGGATGATATGTTTGTTCGTTTCGCAAAGGACGATCTCGAAAAATTCAACAAAAGCCTTGTTGTCGGAGAAAATGGACTGATTGAGAACAAGAAAATCCCTGAATTTGTTGACCGCATCCAGCGCATTGTAGAAGGCGCCAACTTCTCCATGCGGGAATACAATCTGAAGCTTGACGACATTATTAACGAGCAACGAAATATTATATACCAATTAAGAAACACTATATTAGAGGAAAAGGATTTATTTGGCCTTCTTCAATCCATGTTAACATCCAGTGTGGAACATGAAATTTCAGCTTTATTTGTCGAGGACGAGGGAGTAGTACGCAAAGGAAGTGCACACCTTCAGGGATTCCTGCAGGCCTTGTTCCCGAACCAAGAGATTGATCTTACCGAATCCCTCGAGGATAAAAGGCTTCTTCAAGAAACCATACAACCAACATTAGACAAGTACCTCGGCGAGATTGAAGCGCTCAAAGAGTCGGGTAATCCGGAAGCTCAAGAGATAATCAAAAATGTAATGCTGTCCATTTTAGATGGAAATTGGATACACCATATTGAACTAATGAATCGTTTAAAAGAAGGGGTCGGCCTCCGCTCTTATCAGCAGGAGGATCCGATGCGCTTATATCAACAGGATGCACTCGAACTCTTCACGAATTCTTACTACAAGATTGAAAAGGAAATTTCTATTGCAACAGCAAGATATTTACAGGGGATTCTTCCGATTTCGGAATGATCCTCCCCTATTGATAAAATTTATCGAATCAGTAGAAAGAAGGAATTTGACGAATGCTATCCATTTTTAATAGAAAAAAAGACCAAAAAATAAAAAAAAGCGGGAAGGAATCTCATATTTCCTCTGAGGAATTACTTAACGAGACTGGAGAAACCACCAATCAGGCTGAGGTAGAGACAACCCTGTCGATCCATCCATCTTGGAATTTAACAACCGAGCAGCAATATGTATTAAGGTTTCTAAATAACGAACTTGCACCTCTTAAACCAAATCAAATATCCCTTTCAGGAATTGAAATCAACAATCTTTCTGACGGGGTTGAAGTAACAGCCTTTGTCAGAAACAGTTTAGACAAAGGAATAAAAATTGGTGAGGTAACACTCCTTTTGCTTGATCAAGATAAGCAAATTCTTGCTAGGCACCCATTTGACCTTGGTGAACTTGGTGAGATTCCTGCCAGGAGCAGCCGTCCATGGGCCTTTGCATTCCCAAGCAGCTCTTTTCACCAGGACAGCTTCTCGCGCGAAGGCTGGACACTTGCTTTTGAACTGAAGGCGAAGCATAAGCTAGACCTACATGAAAGCTGGGAGCAAGCCTTACCAGAGGAACAAAAAATGAAGCTGCAGGAGCTTTTTGATAAAATTAATCCTCCTAAAGAAGGCGAAGTCAACTTTATGGGCTTCCAAACCTCTCTGAATGATGAGGGAGATTTGTCCGTTTCCGTATTCATCCGAAATGGTTCAAACAAAGATATTCGCTTTGAAAAGCTGCCTCTAGCTGTAAAAGATGCAACAGGAGAAATTGTGGCTACAGGAGGCTTTGCCCTTGAGAATTTCGAAGTCAAAGCCAACACAACAAAACCATGGACGTTCCACTTCCCTGCAAGCTTAGTACAGAAGAAGGAGCCAGATTTAACGCGCTGGTCGGTGGAGGTTGTGCAGGGGTAAGGTTCACATCCAAAAATACAAACTAAAATAACAAATAACTCCATGCTAAAGCAAAGACAAAGTCTTCTCTTATGACGGTTTGCCTAAACCGAAGAGGACTTTGTCTTTTTTTGTCCTTCCATACTCGTCGTTCCCACTTCCCTCCAAATTAATAGAATATTTACGCTGGCTCAACAATAAACATATAGTAGATTGCTATAATTTAGCGAAACCATCATTAAGACCTTGCTATGCTTAAATCTAGCTCAAAAAGGGGTGTTGCTAGCGTCATTCATTTTTTTCTTTGCGAAAAAGCAAAAAAATATTACGGGGGAATGGAAATGTTTAAATCTAGTAAATCGTATCAAAGCATGTTCAAGGCCGTCATCAGTGCATCCATGATTACTGGAACCATTGTGGCGACTGCTTCTCCAGTGGGGGCATCCACAAATGGGCAGACCTTCTCAGATTTAGATCCAAAAAAGGATTATTATGATGCTGTCCTACAGCTCGCAGCCCGTGGGATTATTAACGGATTTCCGGATGGCACATACAAGCCAGAGTCCTTTGTTACACGAGGACAAGCTGCAAAAATTCTAGCAGCCTCTCTTGAACTTGATACTAAATCGGTGAAGGACCCTGGCTTTTCTGATCTCAATAAGACCAACGAGTTTTACGGTTCTATTGCGGCCCTAGCAGAAGCTGGAGTTCTAAATGGTTTTCCGGATAAAACTTTTAGGCCAAACGACAAGTTAACTCGTTCCGAAATGGCAAAAATTCTTGTCCTAGGGTACAAGCTTCAAGAATCCTCCTCAAAAGATCACCCGTTCCAAGATGTTAAAAGCACAAATGCCTTTGCTAGTTATATCAACACAATATTTAAGCATGGTATTACAAAAGGGACCTCAGCAACGACCTTCTCACCTTCCGATTCTGTCACAAGAGGACAAATTGCTTCCTTTGTCGTTCGAACAGAGGTAGCAGTCGAAAAGAAACCAGAAACACCACCAATCCAGCCTCCTTCCACAGGTGGCGAGGCACCTAAGGAATTTGAGCTTAATATTATGCATTTCAATGACACCCATGCCCACTTGGACAATGCGGCAAAAAGAGTAACTGCCGTAAAGGAAGTTCGCGCGAAAAAGCCCGATGCCCTCCTCCTTGATGCTGGTGATGTTTTTTCGGGGACACTTTACTTCAATGAGTTTCAAGGACAAGCTGATCTCGAATTCATGAATCTCA
>DLCS01000244.1:0-9404 GCA_002480735.1 Bacillaceae bacterium UBA7792
TTACTCGCATTCCCGTGATAGGGATAGCCAAGCTGCTTCACTAATCCCTTAAATTTAAAAATGGCTTCTTCCAATTTAATCTTTGATATGGACTTTTCACGCTCTACAAGCTTCGGATATAATTCCATGACACCAGAGGATTGCAGAATCTTCCCCGTTCCCTTTGCCACTAAAGCGACCTTTTCTGCATGCTCCGTTGCCCAAATGGCTGACAATAACCCAGTAAATCCTTGACCTACTACGACATAATCATACATGCTGTATATCCTCCTTCACACCTAATGACACACGATAGATCGCATCCATTAATTGCAGCTGCTTCGCCGTTTCACCTGTGGCAACCACATGCATCCCTTTTTTCCGTTCAAAGACGGCCTCTCTTAAGGCACGATTCGCCTCGTCAGGTGTTGCCTTCCCTCTTTCAACTGCCATTGCAGCAGCACGGTGATTGCAAAATGTGCCTTGGCATGGCCCCATTCCAAGTCGCGTTCTTCTACGGATATCGCCAAGATGGAAATGGCCGTTCTCAGGAATGACCGACTGAATTTCCGCCCAAGTGACCTGCTCACATTCACAGACAACCGTGTTCAGTTTATCCTTCATTAGATCGGTTTCAATATCCCTCGCTCTTGTTCCTGCCCAATGAAACAGCTTGTTTTTTGCAGCGGGAGCGATGTTGACATCCTTGAAAAACTGTTTCGCATCTCGGTGTGCGACCGTTTCCTCATGGGTGGTGCATGGGATATCGACTCCGAGCTTTTCACAAATTTTGTCGACCGTTTTTTCAGCCATGTAACGGAAGGTCGTTAGCTTTCCACCAGTAATCGTAATAAAGCCCTCTAATCCATCTCTTACCTGATGATCGATAACAGCTAACCCTCTCGTTACATTCCGTCCGCTTTTGTCATTTGTATTTGTTTCCTGGAATAATGGTCGACTTCCGCTAAATGAACGGATAAAACGCATATTTTCGATATTTGGTATAAGCGCTTTTCCTTCAGCGATCATGCCTTCGAGCTCTTTACGGTCTAGGGAAAAATCATTTGGATCCTCTGTATTAATTCCTGTTGTTCCGAAAATGGTCACGTTATGAGCAGGTACGAAAATATCCGCATCACCCGGCATTCTGAGACGATTAATGACCTGCTTGTTGATCCGATGGCCAAAAATGGCGAGCATTCCTTTATTGTTAATGATGTGCAATGGCACCTCACCAAGTTCGGCAATTTTTCCGCCCCATGGTCCCGCCGCATTGACGACGATATCTGCATAGATTTCCTTCGTCTCCCCTGTGTATAGGTCACGGGTGATGACCCCTTTGACCCGGCTCTGCTCCTTCATGATGCCAATTACCTCATGATAAGTGAGGGCCTTTGCTCCACGAGAAACCGCATCTGCTACCACATCAATGACAAGTGTGAAGCCATCAACCGCACCATCAGGAACCCGGTACACGGCTTCTGCCTGTTTATTGAGAAACGCTTCCTCCTGAAACGCTTTCTCTAACAGGACCTCTTCTGCAGGAATTCCGATTCTTTGGCAGGCTTGTAACCACTTCTTTACATACTCATCATCATCCTCAGGAACCTTCACGAACAATCCTCCAGTTTGTTCAATAGATCCTGGGACTGTTTTTTTTAAGATCAGATTTTCCCGGTAGCTTTCAATTGCAGCTTCCTCGTCTCTAACGGCGTAGCGTGCACCAGAGTGCAATAATCCATGGTTCCGAGTCGAGGTGCCATGCCCCAAATCCTGTTGCTCAACTAAAATGGCTTTGATACCACGAACGGCCAAATCGCGAAGAACACCCGCTCCCGTTGCACCTCCACCGATGACAACCACCTGTGTTTCAAAAACTTGCGCCATCATTCTTCCCTCCAGATAGACGACTCTTAAAAGAACACAAAAAAGCCGCAAAAACCCCTGGAAAACGCTTAAGCTTTCCAACGTGTTTTTACGGCTTCTCCTAATCTCTGAGCCAAATCTATTATGTTATGTCTATATCCTATCACAGAAGGGAATCGAGACCATATTTAGGTCATGTCGAAATTGTGAATTCTACTATAATAAAGCAATCTTATCTACAAAGGTGGTCCTAAGTAGCTGTCGACACAAGGAAGCAGAAACGTCCATAGGTGTTCCTGTCTTAACCCCGAAGTCCATTCATCACAAAGCGGACTGCGTCATCAATTTCTTCCTCTGTGATTGTGTAATCAGTGAGTATAACAAAGCGAGATACGAAGAAGCCACCGATGAAGGTGAATAACATCTTCATGACCCTCTCCCTTGGGATATTCTCAAGCTCACCACGTTCTTGGAAGTGATCAAAGATTTTCCCAAATCTTAATAAGACATTTTCAGAGAAGTAAGGAAATAGCTCGTTTCTTAATTCTTGGTTATAAATAAATTCCTTCACAAGCACTTGAAAAATTTCTTTATTCTCATTAAAAAATTGAATTCGATTCGTAAAGAATCCTTCCAGAAATTCATCAAATGTGGCAATATTCCTCCCCATAATTTCCCCTATGACCTCATCTGCCATTGAAGGAAAAATCTCCTTTAAATAAGGGACGATAATCGAAAGGAGCAATCGATCCTTCGTTCCATAATGCTTAAAAATCGTCCCTTCTGCTACCTCTGCCTGCTTCGCAATTTCTGCGGTGGAAGTGTTGGCATAGCCTTTTTCCGCAAACAACTCAATTGCGGTTTGGATGATTTTTTGTTGCTTCACTGTTTGTTTCTTTGAATTGGCCATCTCCTGCATTAAACCTTCTAATAATTTGCTTTTTGTCAATCTTTTCACCAACCATTATAATTTCCGATATTTTTTTAGAGCGAATAAATTAAGGACGATAAAGACGGCGGCAAATGCCATTAATATATATAAATCAAAGCTGATATCTGCTAACCCCATACCTTTATACATGACCCCTTTTAGACCGTCTGCCGCATAATAAAGTGGCATGATTTTTCCAAGGACCTGCAGCCAACCAGGCATTCCTTCCAGTGGGAAGATTCCCGAAAAAAAGATTTGCGGCACAATGGCAATCGGTATGAATTGCACCATTTGAAATTCTGATGCGGCAAAAGATGATAAAAGTGTTCCCAGTGATAATGCAACTAAAGCTAAAATCAAGTTGATCAAAATTACATTCCAAATTGAACCAACTAAGACAATATCTAATACATGAATGGAGAATAAGACAATGATAATCGTTTGCAGAACGGCAAATATACCAAAGCCGACTAAATAAGCAGCGACAATTTCCCATCTTCGAATCGGTGTTGACATCAATCGCTCCAACGTCCCCGATGTGCGCTCCTTCAATAACCCAATTCCCGAAATGAGAAAAACAAAAAAGAATACGAAAAATCCAACTAATATCGGGCTGAAGACATCAAAAAATTCCGTCTCACTGCTTCCATACACATATTCCGTTTTTACCATATCCTCTGTTTGCAGAGGAATTTTCATTCCATTCTTTTCAAGTAATTGGGCTTGCATTTTGGCGCCGATCAATTGCTTGATCTTCATTTGTAATTTATTAGCGATAGCCGGATCACTATTAAGCAGGGTAAGCGTTGGCTTATCGTTTTCTACAATTAGAAACGCATCGAGTTCATGCTTAATCATCGTTTCCTTAGGATCTGAAATATTTTCAAATTCCTTCACGTGAATGTCTGCCTTTTCTAGCTCTTCAATGAGAGGTTGCTGTACATTTTCCACGCCGATAGTTGGTTCGACAGCATTGCCATTAAAAACTAGATACATCAAGGTCAAGATCAGCAATGGTGCCACAAAAAGGAGAGCTAATGTGCGTTTGTCACGAAACACTTCTAATATGATTCGTTTAATCAATGCAGTCGTTCTCATGAGTCCTTCCTCCCCGCATATAGGAACACCTCATCAAAACTATTCGTTTGATAGAGATCCTTTAGTTCCTGTGGTGTACCATCGGCGATAATCGAACCATCTCGCACCATCGCAACAAAATCGCATCTCTCTGCTTCATCCATGACATGTGTCGTGACGATGATGGTCTTTCTTTCTTCTCTTTTCAACCGCAGAAGCTCATTCCAAATACTGAATCTTAACTCAGGGTCAATCCCAACTGTTGGTTCATCTAAGATTAATATTCTTGGATTTTGAATGAGGGCAATAGCCAACGACAAACGGCGCTTCATCCCGCCCGAATAAGCAGACACCTTTTTATTAAGGTCCTCCGTTAGATTCACCAAGCTTGCAGCATAGGAGATTCGTTCCTTCATTTCCTTCTTACTAAGTTTATATAGGGAAGCAAAAAAGGTTAGGTTCTCCTTCCCAGTTAGCTCCATGTACAGTGCATCAGATTGTGCCATATAGCCAATTTCCTGCAACATCTCTAAATTCGGCATTCTTTTCCCAAGAACATCAATTGCACCTTGATCAGGTCGGTCCATCCCAACAATCATTTTGACTAGTGTTGTTTTCCCTGCGCCTGACGGTCCAATGAAGCCATAGATGGTCCCCTCGCCAATCGACATTTGGATGTCTTTTAGGACCGTCTTCTTACCAAAGCTTTTTGTTACATTTTCAATCGCAATGGTTTCATTCATGCTATCACTCCTCTGTTAGTGAGTAATTACTCACTTAATTTATACCACCTGTTCACATACAAATCAATAAAAAAGTGAGTAATTACTTACTTTTTTAAAAATATAATTGTTGTTGACTATTCTGTTATTACTGTATATATTGTATATAAACAGATAGTACGAAACGAGGGATGCGAAGCAGTGAATATCATCATATCGAATACATCAGACGAACCGATATATTTACAAATTGTCAATCAGCTCAAGGAACAAATCATTAAGGGGGAAATTGTCGAGTCCGATCCTCTCCCTTCGATTCGAAGTTTAGCCAAGGAATTGAGGATCAGTGTCATAACCACAAAGCGTGCCTATGACGAATTAGAAAAAGAAGGGCTAATTGTCACCGTCGCAGGAAAGGGCTCCTACGTAGCCCCTATCAATACGGAAATGCTTCGTGAAGCCAAAATCAAATTGGTTGAGGAGAAAATGACAGAAGCCGTCACCACTGCAAAATTAATTGGTCTGTCATTGGAGGAATTGACTGAAATGCTAACGTTTATTTTTGAGGAGTGAGGAAAGTGGAGAAAATTCTGCAATTAGAAAATGTCTCAAAAAGCTTTAAGGGTTTTTCACTTAAGAATATCAGTTTCTCTCTCGAGAGAGGGTATATTATGGGCTTTATTGGACCCAATGGTGCTGGAAAAAGTACAACCATCAAGCTCATGATGAACCTTTTAAAGAAGGATAGTGGTGTCATCAAAATATTTGGATTGGATCATGTCCAGCATGAAATCCCCATCAAAGAACGAATCGGTTTTGTTTACGATTCCAATCATTTCTACGAGGAATTAACCGTCCAAGAGATGAAGAACATGGTCCGGCCTTTTTATAAAAATTGGGCGGAGGGATTGTTTCAGCAGTATGTGAAGGAGTTTAACCTCCCTCTTAAGAAGCAGATTAAGCATCTATCCAAGGGGATGAAAATGAAATTTTCATTGGCGATTGCTCTATCCCATCATGCAGAATTGCTTATTATGGATGAGCCAACCTCTGGTTTGGATCCGTTAATCCGTCATGAATTACTTGAAATTCTGCAGGGTCTTATGGAGGATGAGAATAAATCAGTCTTCTTCTCTACTCACATTACCTCTGATTTAGATAAAATAGCCGATTATATTACGTTCATCGATAATGGCGAAACCGTTCTCAGTAAGACAAAGGATGAACTTCTCGAGGAGTATTGCATTGTTAAGGGAAACAAGGAGCAGTTACATAAAATCGATCGTGGGGTGTTTGTTGGCATTAACGAAAATCATTATGGATTTGAGGCTTTATCTAATCGAAAAATGGATGTCCTCAGAAATTTTGGAGATTCCGTTTTAATCGAGAAACCCACACTAGAGGACATCATGATCTTTTCGACAAGGAGGAATGATAACCATGTATCAACTTATTAAAAAAGACTTATTGATGCAGAAGAAAACATTGATGTTTGCCCTGCTTTATCTCATTTTCTTTACTTTTGCGATTGCAAAGAATGAGCCGATTGGATTAACCATTGGAATTATGATCGTAACCTATATGCTAGCGCTAGGCTCTGCATCGTTGGAAGAAAAGAATGACAGCGATATTATGCTATTAAGTCTTCCGATCAAAAAGAAATCGATTGTTCTATCAAAATATCTTTCTGTCTATATCATTGCAACGGTCGTATTTCTATTTAACTATCTTTTCTATTTAGTTGTCCATACATTCAGCATCCCTTTAGAAATACTTCCTATCACCTATGTAGGATTTGCTGGAGCCATTATTGCTGTGACCATTTTTAGCTCAATCTCTTTTCCACTGATCTTTAAGCTTGGATATGCCAAGTCAAGAATCATAAATTTGGTCCTATTTTTTGGACTGGTCTTTCTCTCAGCTCCTGTAACAGAAGCCATAAACAAAAATGAAAATCTTGCTGTGAAGCAATGGCTACAAAAACTTGTTTATGAAAGTTCTAATATAGAAAAGACATTGGTCATTGTGCTTCCACTGTTCGCCATCTTAATGATTTCCTATAAGCTATCCCTAACCTTTTATACCAAAAGGGAGTTTTAAGGACACCAATCGCACTTTGCCCTGCTTTAATTGGAAGGAGCATCAGGAAGGTGAATTTTAAGAGCTACTGAAATTACAATATTAAAAAGTCCAATTTCTATGTATTCAATTGAGGGAATTGGACTTTTCTAATTACCCATCAAAAACATCAGTACATAATTTTCGTGTTTTCCAATTACTTGCTCACCTGCGACATTCACAACCTCAAAACTCTTTTTCATGCCTTTTGAAAAATTCATAGTAAGTACGGACATTTTCTAGTTCCGTCCAGCGTCTTACTTTAACAGGGTTTTCATCAAGATTATAAATTTTTGCCTCACGCATGGATAGTAGAAATGGAGAATGTGTTGATATGATAAACTGACAGCCAAAAAATCGAGCAGAGTCTTCAATAAATTTCACCAATTCTATCTGGCGTTGAGGAGAAAGACTGTTTTCCGGCTCATCCAAAATGTATAGTCCATTTTCGCCAATTTTTTCAGTGAAATAAAGGAATGCACTTTCTCCATTCGAATACTCCTTTACATTATCCATCAATTCACTTCTCACAAAACGGGACTGTGTTTTACTTCTAGCTGTGTTAACTTTTTTTAACTGCTCGTAATCTGACATAGATTTCATCTGAAAATAGGAATATTTCGCATCTAAATATTCTTCAAAAAGTTTTTCCCGTTTTTGATCTATTCCCTCATTGAGGTTCCGGATATCCAACATATAGTCAAATACATCATCACTAGTAATAATTCTGCTGTTTTCAGGAATGTCCTCCTTAAGCTGCATCTCACACATATTGACATAATCGGTATAGAAATTAGATTTATTATAGATAGAATCACGTTTGATTCCTGTTTTTTCAGCTATCACATTTAATGCAGTAGATTTTCCTGAACCATTTCCGCCATATAAAATAGTCACTGGCTCAAAAACAATCGTTTCAAACCCATTTCTTGATAATATCTTAAATGGATAAAACGAGTCATAGCACGTTCTTTTTATATTCATGAAAAAGTCAAATTCCATATCCTCATCTGGAAATGAAAAAGCATGTAAATAGACCATAATTTCCTCCTTACCGTTTATTCACATTATAACTGACCGTAAAAATCTAAACCATTATTCATCTATCCTGCATACCTTAAATAGAACTTTTCTTCATTCATTTCAATAAAATAAACTTTGCCTTCAGCATACAAAAAGAAAACCGAAGTCTCTTATATAATCAAGAGATTTCGGTTCAATATTCAAAATCATCTTATAAAAACCATTTTCCCTTTGCGTAGAAAAATCGGCTTACTTGAAGTCGAAATTTGCTTAGCGTATGTTTTGCGCTTTTTGTTGATGGACCCCCCATATGTTAAAGATTCGAAAACTCCTCCACCAGTTCGGCAAATTGTGTCAATGTATTCTTTATTGGTTCTGGTGTTGTTAAATCCACGCCTGTTTTCTTAAGCAATTCCAATGGATAGTCTGAGCTACCGCTTTTTAAGAATTCAAGGTAGGATTCAAGTGTCGCCTTGTCAACGTCAAGTATTTTAGTCGCGATATGAATGGCTGAGGCAAATCCAGTTGCATACTTATACACGTAGAACGGCCGATAAAAATGCGGGATTCGCGACCATCCATATTTTACCTCCTCGTCAAACACTAATGCATCCCCATAGTACTGTCGGAATAGCGTTTCATATATTTGATTAAAGACATCAACATTCAGCGGCTGTCCCTGTTCCGCTTTTTCATGAGTCAGCATCTCAAATTCCGCAAACATCACCTGCGTAAAAAAGGTTCCTCTAAATTTATCGATAAAATGGTTGATGAGATGTTTCTTAACAAGTTCATTCTTTTCCTTATCTAATAAATAATGAATGAGCAGGACTTCATTCACGGTGGATGCGACCTCCGCAACAAAAATGCTGTAACGGGCTGTGATTTGTGGCTGATGCTGGGAGCTTAGTTTACTGTGGACACCGTGACCACATTCATGAACAAGCGTGAATAGACTGTCAAGATCGTCATGATGATTCAACAAGATAAATGGATGAACTCCGTAGACTCCTAGGTTATAGGCACCAGAGCGCTTACCCGGTGTTTCACGGACATCGAAATAACGTGCTTTTTTGAATTCCACAAGGGTTTCTACATAATCCTTCCCAAGTGGCGCTAAAGCTTTGAGCATCGTCTCGAAGGCTTCATCAAAAGAAATTTCCTGCTTTACACCACTGACAAGGGGGACATTCATATCGTATTGCCTAAGTTCATCCAGCTGAAGCTTTTCCTTGCGTAACTCGGAATAACGGTGCAGTGGCGCGATATTGTCTTTAGTTGCTTGAATGAGGTTTTCATACACCTCTTTTGGCACATTATCACCAAATAAGGCTTTTTCAAGTGCAGATGGATAACTACGAATTTTAGAAGTCGTCACATTATTTTTCACGGCCGCAGCGAGTGTTGAAGCAATGGAGTTTTTCATTTGCAGGTATGGCTTGTAATAAGCCTTATACGCTTCCTTCCGTTTTTCTCGGTCTTCATCCTCAATTAGCTTCGAGTACATCCCTCTTGTTAACTCAACCTTCTCACCGTTTTCATTGGTAACCTCACCAAATTGGATATCGGCATTATTGATCATTCCATACGTCGTCGATGGTGCAGAGAGTGCTTCTCCTAATTGCGAAAGGATTTCCTCTTGCTCCTTACTGAGAACATGCTTCTTGTACCGGAACGATTCCAACAAA
>DLCS01000244.1:9471-14325 GCA_002480735.1 Bacillaceae bacterium UBA7792
TCTTCGAAATACTTAAGTCCTTCCTCTTCGGCTATGTACTGCTTAAAAGTTGCTTCATCCAAGCTAAGTAGGAATGGCATAAAAAAGGAGGTCGCAGCACTCACCTTTACACTTAGCGTTCTTGCTCGGTCTAATAACGATTGCGATGTGGTATCCCTCGTATCAAGGTCCACACTTAGCATCGCATAGGCAAATACATGATTAAATTTGTAGGACAGCTCTTCTTGCTTCTTCAAAAAATGGAATAGATCCTGTCCATTTTTGATAGCACCATCAAAATTTTTAAGGTCATTTGCCATCGTTTCAATAGCAGATAAATCCTCTTCCCATTTGCTTATGTCGAGATAAAGATCATCCAGATTCCATTTTTCCTCTATTGGTACTTCTGCTCTTGATTTGTAGGTTGTCATCGTTGTGCTCCTTTGAAAAGTATTTTCCTCCTTATTTTACTAAATTTTAGCAAGAAATACTTTTAAGAAGATTTGGACACATCAAAAAAATGAAAATGGATGATTTTAAGCTCTTTATTTTGTTAAATTTTTTTCACAGAATCTTTTAAGGTTTGTTGGTTTTCTTCATCCCAAATCTCATATATTTCAAAGGTACCCTCCTCAAAAAATAATGGAAATCTCCTTTTAAACCAAGGTTGCATGGGAAGATTTAAAGCTTCATTAATTGGAACCCAAAATAGTTCTCCTTCAGGGGGATCTGTTAATAGCTGACCTTCAAAGGATTGAGCTAGATAATTAAAAACCATATATCTATAATTCTGTTTCGGGTCCACATATTCATCTAACCCCTTATATACTAAATCTTTAACCCTTAATCCTGTTTCTTCCCATACTTCACGAATGGCCCCTTCTGTCAGACTTTCAGGAAAGTCAACCTTGCCTCCAGCCCCAATATATCCTGGGAATCCCTTTTTGCTTGGTCGATTTAATAATAATACTTTGTCCCCATCTTGAACTAAACACATCGTGTATAAATCAACTTTTATCATGAATTCGTTTCTCCTCTATTGCTTATCTTTTTTATTTTTCTCTGTTAAGGCTTCAAGACAACCTTAATGCAATTATCTTCTTTTTCGTTGAAAACATGGTATCCACGTGAGGCTTCCTCAAGCGGCAATATATGTGTGATGATTTTAGTTGGATCAAGCTTACCCTTATTGATTTGTTCATACAAAAATGGCATATAATGCCTTGCTGGCGCCTGTCCCATTTTGATCGTGATGTTTCTTGTAAAAAAAGGACCTAGCGGAAACATATTATATAATCCACCGTACACCCCAGTAAGCTGTAGGATTCCACCCTTTCGAACAGCCTTTGTTGCGATTTGAATCGGACCTAGCGTACCACCTTGTAGCTTTAATTTCTGTCCGACAAATTCAAGGGGCGACTTTTTCCCATCCATCCCGACACAATCGATAACCACATCTGCCCCACCCTTAGTTATTTCTTTTAAGGTTTCTCCCATGTCCTCATCTTTGGTAAAATCAAAGGTTTCGGTCTTAAATACCTTCTTGGAATGTTCAAGGCGGTTTGGTATATGATCAACAGCGATAACTCGTTCTGCCCCCTTGGCCCAAGCAAATTGCTGAGTCATTAACCCTATCGGACCTGAACCCAATACGATCACCGTATCTCCCTTTTTAACGCCAGCATTGTCGACACTCCAATAGGCTGTTGGTAGAACGTCCGAGAGAAAAAGGAGAGATTCATCCTCCAATTCACAATCCTGTGGAATCACAAAGGGCGTATAATTTCCGAACGGAACCCGTAAATACTCGGCTTGTCCTCCAGGATAGTTGCCAAATTTTTCAGAATAACCAAAATACCCACCTGAATCATAGTGGGGATTGGAATTATCACATTGACTTTCCAAATCATGCTCACAGTAATGGCATCTCCCACAGGCGACAGTAAAAGGAATGACAACCCGATCGCCTTTTTTTACTGCGGTCACATCTGGCCCGACCTCTTCCACAATCCCCATCGGCTCATGTCCAATGATATAGCCGATGGGTAGTGGGAAATTCCCTTGATAGAGATGAAGATCTGAGCCACAAATTGCCGTAGATGTAACCTTAATGATGACATCTTCCCGGTCTTGAATGGATGGTGATTCCACATCTTTAACAGCGACTTCATACTTTCCTTGATAGGTAACGGCCTTCATAATATCCTCCTTGTAAATACAAATTCACATAAGGATATTTTCCCCCATCATTTCTTTAATATGCTAGAAGTTAAGTTAGCATTTTTCCCTGTAAATCATAATGACAATAATAATGAGCATTAGAACTAGGACACTAATTAACATGAAAGTTTTGACATTCTTGAAATCGGCTTTCTTACCATTTTTTATTAGAATTTAAAAAAAACGCCTAATGGTATTATCCATTAGGTGTATTTACATTTAGTCTATTTTTTCCAGCCAATCCTTTCCTTCTACTTTTCTTGCAACAAGCATAGCTGCAGCGTTGTCGCCTGTAACATTCAGCATGGTAGCCGGTGCATCAATGACAGTACTAATGGCTGCGATAACAGGAAGAGCTTCAATCGGAAATCCGTACAAACTGATAATGAGCATTTCTGCAATCATACCGCCGCTTGGAATTGCACCCATAACTGTGCCACCAAGCACTGCAATGAGCATCGCAATCCCGATGGTCGAGAAGCCTGTAAACTCCATGTCGAAAACGCTGAACAACACAGCAATTTTTAAGATTACCCCTAGAACCGAGCCATCCTTATGCATCGATGCCCCAAGTGGGATGACGGTTTCACGAATATCCTTTGGTATCCCCATTTTTTCAGTAGCTTCGAGGTTGACTGGAAGTGACGCCATACTGCTACAGGTAGCAAGGGACGTAACAGAAGGAGAAATCATATTTTTCCAAAAGGTTGTGATTCCCTTTTTCCCCCCTGCGATAAACGCATAAATGGTATAGGCGATAAAGAAAAATAGAATGGATACGACAAAATATAGAATCGTTGATTTCATATATGTATGTAGCAAATCAGTCCCGAAAGTCCCGACAAGATAGGCAAAATAAGCACCCAATCCTATCGGTGCATAGTACATGATGAGATTGACCATTTTAGTCAAAACCAATGTTCCAGCGTCCATGAAGCGGGCCAGTGGCTTAGCCTTTTCCCCTACGAGTGAAGTGGAAAAACCTAATAGCAAGGAAAAGAAAATGAGTGCAAGCATATGCTCCCTTGTAAAAAGGTCAATGAAATTCGAAGTGGTGAATATCCCGACGATTTGTTCGGCTGCAGAAATCGATTCCACCGCTTCTGGCTTAGCAAGTTCAATATGCATCTCAGCAGCCGAAGGAAACAATTTCACTGCTGTAACCATTACCAATGCTGCAATAAGGCCTGTCCCTATGAAAACAAGGAAGGTCGAGGAGATGACATTTTTAAAGCGACTACCACTTCCCATATTGGCAATCGCCGAGGTTGTTGCAAAGAATACGAGTGGTACGACGACGGTAAACATTAAATTCAAGAAAATATCACCAAGGGGTTTAAGAACTTCTGCCCTATCTCCTAAAGTGATGCCAATGATGCTACCTAAAATAACCGATGAAAGTAAAATAATTGGAAATCGGTAGCTTTTCCAGGCTGTTTTCAAATTGACTACCCCCACAACAAGAACCAGATTTATATTTAATATAATACTATACTATTAAACTATCAAAGAAAAAAAGTACATAAAAAACGAAACACTAGACATCCCGAAAAGGCGATTTGATTGCTCAATGACATTCATATTTCTAATTTTTCGGAAGGATCAAAAGTATTTCTATCGAATCATTAGTAAGAGAAAAAATAGAGTAGGAGGACAAGAATTGAAAAAGCGTCACGAAGTATTGTTTAATCAGTTAAAAGCTTATCGAGATGAAATTTTGGCAGTTCTTGAACACGTCTCTCCTGAAGAGGCAGAGATCATACCACAGGGCTTTAAGAACAATATTCGCTGGAATTTGGGTCATATTTATTTGGATCAATATCTCTGGATTCAATCTGTTACAAAAGAAAAGGCGAATGTGCCAGAGCAGTTTATGAGTTGGTTTGGTTATGGTACTTCTCCCTCCAATTTTGATGTCAATACTCCGACCTTTAATGAATTAAAATTGATTTTGAAATCACAGCCATTCGAGATTAAGAATCAATACGGCAGTCGTTTGGAGGAAGAATTTCCGCCTACCGAAATGGGCATGCATACGATCGAGCAAGTTCTGATTCGCACAATTTTTCATGAGGGCATGCATCTTCAATCCATACTTGATATTTTGAAAATGATTGAAAGATGAAGGTGATGAGTGAAAATGAACATCCTGATTTTTTCATCTCTACCATTCTGGATTCTGTAGAAAAATCCCTCTTATTTGATAGGTATACCTTGATCTGTCCCGGCCGGACTTGACCAATCACCAAACCATACAAAAAGGGATTAGATGCTCTCTAATCCCTTAGCCATTTTGTTGTAAATTCCGATTGTCTCTTTGAACAAGCATTTGCTGTGGTAGAGGAATTTCTATACCATTCTCATCAAAAGCATCCTTAATGGCTTTACGAAGCTGTCGTTCCACTCCCCATTGCTCCATATTTACCGTCTTTGCAATAACACGAATCACCACGTCGGATGTACCGAATGCTTGTACACCGAGAACCTTTGGAGCCTCAACAATGGCCGGATTGTGAGCAGCCACCTGATCACAGGCTTTTTGCATAATCTCAATCGCTCGATCAATATCGTCCTGATACGAGATCCTTATATCAACAAGTGCCTGCATATTTCCCCGTGAATGATTGCTTATACTAAGAATTTCTCGAGATCGGA
>DLCS01000199.1:0-2683 GCA_002480735.1 Bacillaceae bacterium UBA7792
AAATCACATAGGTCATCGCGAGTGCAGGGTAGAATGGGATCCAAACGGGTCCTCTTATATCATTAAAGGCATTTAACAATAGCATCGGCCAAGAGAGTGAAGTATTTTGAAATTCAAAGGCACCAGGGTCAATTTGAACAAAATCTTGGGCAACAAATATCCCAATAAACCCTAATTGTCCAAGGAGAAACATCACTTTCCCCATATCTCCAACAAGACTCACAAGGACTCTTCCATAGAGAAAAGGCATATAGTAATTTTTTAATAATCGAACATTCGTGACGCCAATGGCGTTTCCACCCTTAACGAATTCCTTTGTTGAAATTTGATTGAATTCTACTTTTACCATTTCTGCTACTCTACCAATTTCAACGGCTGCGATGATGATTACGACAAAAACCGGCCTTATTTCCGTTTCAAGAATTGGTGGCAGGGTGACGAGCAAAATCACGACGATGATGGTTGGGATATAGGATAAGAATCCATTGAGCCAGTTTAGAACTGCATTGGCACCAATCCATCTTTTGTGCGCAAAATAGGCAAGGGGAATGGCCAATAAATATCGAACAACTGTGATGGATACGACGATAAGAAGAGTTTCTTTCGCCCCCAAAACAATGAGACTTAAAAGATCCCTTCCTAATCGATCGGTTCCTAACGGAAATTGATCGGAGGGATCGAAAGGAGGGATAGTCGGAATCTTATCGACCCAAAGATACTCAATAACTTTTAATTCCGCATCAATCCCGGGTAGGAACTTTCCAAAAAAGGTGATGAAAAGAAGAACCAATAGCATGACTAAACCTAAGCATAATAGAATATTATTCTTCATAAATTCAACGATCTTCATCTTATTTCTCCTGACCTTTGGGGTACTGTCCAAAATCTAACCATCTTTGAAAATAGCACAGTGACAAACATGAATGCTAGAAATGGGAGCATATAGGCTAAGGCACTTACATCGTCATGGGCAAGAATGCTGCCTAAGAGATGATAACCAGCCCCTTGATAGCTTGATAATTTTTCGATGATTGGCAAGCTTGATAGGATATATAACATGATAAATTGTATTTGATTAAATAGAGAGTAAAGGCAATTCTTAAGCATATGTTTGAGAACACTGATCGTTTGTAGCCCTTTTGCTCTGGCTGTTCTCAAGTAATCTTGACCGACTTCATTTTCTAAGGCTGCTGCTGTATATTTTGTCATATGGATCAACGGAAACAGAGTTAACGCTACCATAGGGACGAAAAAATTATACCAGTGATCATTCCCATATAGGCTAAAGCGTGGAAATCCTAGGTGAAATAGCTTGATCAATAAATACTGAACAGCAATAAAGAAAAAGAAATCAGGTATAGATGAAAAGATCCAAGAGAAAAACGATTGAACCCTTCCAAAGAAGCGATTGCGAAAATAAAACTGAACAATTCCTAAAAGAATCCCAAAAATAATGGAAAGCAGGAAGGCCGGGATAATGATGTAGAGATCCCGTTTAAGAAATTTTTGCACTTCCTCAACAATAGGAACCCCATATCTATTCAGTCCAAAGCCTTTTTCTGTCTGGAAATGCTGAATAAATGCCACAATATTCTCCCTAAATAATTCCAACGTAAACGGATACTCCGCTGTAAAAACCAAGCCGCCATGATGAGTGACGGACATTTCTCTTGGCAAAAGCAAAAGTAAAATGAAGCCAACTACGATTAAAACAAAGACTAGTAAACTTTTAACAATCTCCCACCACATAAGAACCCCCGAATTATCTTTCTGATAGAATAATATAAATTTTCTCACAAGTGGGATTAATTGGTCAAATGTTCCTATAAGAGATTTTGAATTTTATGATGTTATACGATGCTAGAGGGTTAAAGAGGTAGCTAAAAAAAGCAGCAGGTTCATAATTGACAAACCTGCTGCTTTTTTGATGGATTAATTCGTAAAGACCAAGTTATTAGCACATTGGATCGCATTTCTACCACTATTCTTAGCAGCATAGAGAGCCTGATCTGCTTTGTTGATGACCATATCAAGGGACATGGAGGCTGTTGCTTCCGCTACACCGAAGCTCGCCGTGATCTGGATTTGTCCGGTTGCAAGTGGTAACGGAGAATTTTCCAGCATGGAGCGAATTTCCTCAGCGATATTTTCTGCCTCTTCCATCGAGAAATTTGGCAAGGATACGATAAATTCTTCCCCGCCAAAGCGAGCAAAGATGTGTTCAGATTCAAGAATGCTGTTACAGATTGCTACGAGATGGCAAATCGCTTTGTCCCCAACATTATGCCCATAGGTATCATTCACCTTTTTAAAATGATCGATATCGAATAAAAGGAGAGAAAAAGGCTGAGTTTCCTTCTTGGCTTGATTCAAGAGCTCTGAGCTTCTTTCCATAAAATAGATACGATTATATATCTTCGTTAGACCATCTGTGAAGGCTAACTCTGTAAGCCGATTCTCCAGTTGTTTCTGTTCGGTAATATCATGGACAACAATCGTTTTTCCAACGCTAATATCTTTCCCTTTCAGAACGGGAGTAGAATAGATTCGATAATGCTTTTCTTCTACAGTGCTCCATTCATACTCTTTGATTGTTATTAAAGTATCGGGTGTTAAGAGGCTGTGAAAGGCTCCGTCTAAAAGGGTCTTGATATTATTCCCAATGGAGGAGGAATCCAATTGC
>DLCS01000199.1:2785-14480 GCA_002480735.1 Bacillaceae bacterium UBA7792
ATCCAATTGCGATATCAGCCTTTTAGCTGCAGCGTTATAATCGACAATCCGATTTTCCGTATCAACAACGAGAACTGCGTCACGCATGCCCTCAAACACACGATTACGAGCAATTGGAGCGAGTACAAAGAGATTGCTAGAAAGAATTGCCCAAAAATACAAAGCAGAAGTTAAACACATTACGATTGGAACCGGGTCCATCCCCATAGGTGATAATCCCATTAAATAAAGAAAAGAAGCGATCATAGGAAGGAGATTACTTAATAAAAGGGTTATGATTTGTTTCCAGTACACCCACTTTGTTTGCTTCCAATACCAAATAAGAAGAACAATCCCCACCAACAAACAGGCAAACGTATAGCTTCCGTGCACAATATACCATGGACCAGGGAGCATATCTGCAAGTGGAGAAGGCTCATTTGGTCGTAAATACACGGAGCGGTACAATAAATGGTGGAAATCATTCGTTAAACTTATGATTGATGTGAGAAAAGGGATGAATAGAATGAACCCGACAGTTTTTTTATGAATAACCCTTTCTAACCCTACATAATGCATAACCAGAAGTAGACCACATGGAGGGATGAAGGGGAGGCCGAGGTATTGTATCTTAAGCCACAATTGATTTCGGGTAATGTACTGCTAGCGAGCTCAATCGCATGACTAAATATGTAGATAGCAGAGAGGAAAGTCATCCAAATGAAGAGTTGGCTACTGGAAAAATCTTTTCTTTTTACATAGGCATACACCCCGAGTAAAACAGATAAAACACCAGATATCGAGGTAAAGACAATGTAAATAAAAATGTCATTATTCATATTAGATACTCCGAATTTATCTACTTTTATATTTTGCTTTGACATTTCGTATTATAGCAAACAAAAGGAAAAGCCAATATAGAAATCTACAAATATTTATGGAAACTTTCAATGATTTCACGATGATAGGAGAGCGCAATTTTTAGTATGATTAGCTCGAAGGAAAAAAATCAAAAGTGAAGTTAGAATCAAAGTTTATTAACTAAGCTCTGTTATATTCTGTTTTGACTTATATACCGCCTTATACGCGTACGTTCATTACGTTTTTCATACCGAATAAAACCCATTCACGCACACGTATAAGGCTAGAGTCAAACTGTACATTAACTATAAGAGGCCTGCCACATATGAAGCTTTGTGGGGGGCCCTTTTTATGCGGACCTGAAGTTATCTGGAGGATATGGGAGGAATATGGAAGAACTTTAAGGATTTGCCAGTTAAACGAACGAGACACGAGGATATCCGTGGTTACCGCGGAATATAGAGGGATATCAAGTTTGTTTCAGATTATTGATAGGTCTACACTTTAAATATGCGGGTGAAAAATTCAGAAAAACAAACCGAAATCAATTGAGGTGAAAAGATGAATGATCCAAAAATAGAGGTTCGAAATGTCTCGAAAATTTTCGGGAAATCACCCCAGCAAGGTGTAAAAATGCTAAATGAGGGCATGACAAAAAAGGAAATTCTCGAAAAAACGGGGATGACCGTTGGCGTAAATAAGGCTAGCTTCAAGGTGTACGCTGGTGAGATTTTTGTCATTATGGGTCTCTCAGGAAGTGGAAAATCCACGCTCGTCCGAATGTTTAATCGACTCATTGATCCGACAAGTGGTGAAGTCCTGATTGATGGACAAGACATTGTCAAAATGAAGCCCAAGGATCTAAGAGAGGTTCGGAGGACAAAATTGGGCATGGTCTTTCAAAAGTTTGCTTTGTTCCCACACCGAACCGTATTAAGTAATACGGAGTATGGGCTTGAAATGAGGGGAATAGATAAGAAGACTCAGAGGGAAAAAGCGATGGAAGCCTTGCGCCTAGTGGGTCTAGAAGGCTATGAAAATAGTTATCCAAGTGAGCTTAGTGGTGGAATGCAGCAACGGGTTGGTCTAGCAAGAGCTTTGGCTAATGATCCGGATATTTTACTCATGGATGAGGCCTTTAGTGCCCTTGATCCACTAATTCGCAAGGATATGCAGAACGAACTGCTTGAACTGCAGGAGAAAATGGAGAAAACGATTATTTTCATTACCCATGATTTAGATGAAGCGTTGCGACTTGGTGACAGAATCGCTCTCATGAGGGATGGTTCCATCGTTCAGATCGGGACGGCAGAAGAAATTCTAATAAATCCTGCCAATGATTATGTGGAACGCTTTGTCGAGGATGTTGATTTATCGAAGGTCTTAACTGCTGCCCACGTGATGAAGCGCCCAGAGAAACTCCTTGCTGAAAGGGGGCCGAGAGTGGCACTCCAAATTATGAAGGAGGTTGGGATCTCGAGTGTGTATATCGTCGATAAAGGCCGCAAGCTAATAGGGGCGATTACGGCACAGGATGCAGCGGATGCAGTGAAAAATGGGAAGAAAATTGAAGAAGTGATGATTCGTGATATACAGACTGTCTCACCCGATACTTTATTAACGGATCTACTCGAGTGCGTAGCTACAGCTTCATTACCTGTCGCCGTTGTAGATGAGGAAAACCGCTTAGAGGGAATCATTGTTCGCGGTGCGGTGCTGGCAGCTCTTGCAGGTGATGAAATTCAATTGAATGGAAAAGAGGTGAATTAGGATGGCGATTCCAAAAATACCTCTTGCCGAGTGGATTGATCATTTTGTCAATTTTCTTCGTGATACACTAGAACCATTTTTCAATCTTATTTCGGATGGAATTGGAAGTTTTGTAGATTTACTTGTTTGGCTTTTAACAATAATACCTCCTTCTATTCTTATCATACTCTTTACTGGAATTGCCCTTTGGGTAAGCCGGTGGTCAACCGCAATTTTCACTGCAATCGGCCTTCTCCTAATCTATAACCTAGGTTATTGGGATGGAACGATTGACACTTTGGCACTTGTGCTAACCTCTGTCATTATTTCCATTGTGATTGGAATTCCGATTGGGATTGGAATTTCCCAAAATGATCGTGCCCGGAATATTGTTACGCCAATTCTTGACTTTATGCAGACAATGCCAGCGTTCGTGTATTTAATTCCAGCCATTCTCTTCTTTGGGATTGGAGTGGTGCCAGGCATTATTGCCTCAGTTATTTTTGCGATGCCACCAACGATTCGACTTTCCAATCTTGGTATTCGCCAGGTTCCAGAGGATCTGATAGAGGCTGCTAATGCGTTTGGTTCAACGACCAAACAGAAGCTATTAAAGGTTCAACTGCCACTAGCCATGCCAACGATTATGGCGGGCATTAATCAAAGCGTCATGCTATCACTTTCGATGGTGGTCATTGCCTCCCTTGTAGGAGCACCTGGACTTGGCGCAGATGTGTATCGAGCAGTCACACAAATTAAAGTTGGAGTAGGGTTTGAGGCCGGTTTTGTAATTGTCATTTTAGCAATCATTTTAGACCGGATTTCACAAAATATCGGGATTAAAAAATAAGAAACCAATAACAAGGGGGAAATGTTCATGTATAAGAAAAAGTTCTACCTTGCCTTAGTATTGTTTGTCACAATGTTGTTAGCTGCATGTGGTGGGAAGGAAAGTTCCGGTGGGTCGTCTGGGGATGGAAAAAGTCAGGATTCTATCGCAGAGCAAGTGAACTATAAAATTATTGGAATTGAGCCAGGGGCAGGCATAATGAAGGCAACGGCGAAGGCTCTTGAAGATTATGATAATCTAGCTGATTGGAAGCTCGTTGAATCCTCATCCGCTGCGATGGCATCAGAGCTCCAAAAGGCCTATGAAAAAAAAGAACCAATTATTATTACTGGTTGGACACCACATTGGAAGTTTGCCAAGTTTGATTTGAAATATTTAGAGGATCCAAAAGGAATATACGGGGAAGAAGAAACGATCGAAACCTTTGTACGTCAAGGATTAAAGGATGACGAGCCGAGTGCTTATACGGTACTGGATCAATTTTACTGGACACCGGATGATATGGCTGCAGTCATGGTTGAAATTCAAGAAGGAGCAGACCCAGCAGAAGCTGCTTCTAAATGGATTGAAGAGAATAGTGACAAGGTAGCTGAGTGGACAAAGGGTGCTGATGAAGTTGATGGGGAAAAAATTAAGCTTACCTATGTAGCTTGGGATTCAGAAATTGCAAGTACCAATGTGGTTGGAAAGGTATTAGAGAGTATCGGCTATAAGGTTGAATTAATTCAATTAGAGGCAGGCCCAATGTTTGCTGCCGTTGCACAAGGAGATGCAGATGGAATGGTTGCGGGCTGGCTGCCGCTGACCCATGCTGATTACTTAGATGAGTACGGTGACAAACTTGAAGGACTGGGAGCGAATCTTGAAGGAGCAAAAACAGGCTTAGTTGTTCCAGCATATGTTGAAGCCGATTCAATTGAAGACTTATAAGGTCTAATGGTGTCTAGGGTGACTAGGCACCATTTTTTTAATCATAGAATTTCTAATCAAGGAGATACTATGTTTGATTTTGAAATGATAAGGGTGGGTTTTATGGAGAAGGAAATGAGCTATGGCAGCGATCATAAATACATACCTGCAACTTCGATTGGAAGTGGGATTGGGATTGAGGTATTGCCCGATTTGTACAACCACACCGTGCAAATTGTTAATTTTCAATTAGTAGGCCATCCAGAAACGAAGGATTTTGTATTGATAGATGCGGGAATGCCCAATTCTGCGGATGAAATTATTGGAGCAACAGAGGAGCGATTCGGTTCAGATGCTCGTCCAAAAGCGATCATTTTAACGCATGGACATTTCGATCATATTGGTGCGGTGATTGAACTGGTGAAGTATTGGGAGGTTCCGGTGTATGCCCATGAATTAGAAATGCCATTTTTGACAGGAAAAATGAGCTATCCGGAACCGGATCCAACCGTTGAAGGTGGAATGGTAGCCAAAATGTCCCCAATGTTTCCGATTGAACCGATCAATTTGGGAGATCGGGTGGAGCAGCTTCCAACCGATGGAACGATTCCTTATATGCCAGGATTTAAGTGGATTCATACTCCTGGGCATACTCCAGGTCATGTGTCCTTTTTCAGAGAATCAGATCGTACTTTAATTGCTGGAGATGCCTTTGTGATGGTCAAGCAGGAATATTTATATAAAGTGCTAACCCAAGAACAAGAAATTAGCGGCCCCCCAAGATACTTAACGACAGATTGGAAGGCTGCAAAAGAATCTGTTATGAAGCTAGAAGCGTTAAAGCCTTCGGTGGCAGTCACTGGTCATGGGCTACCAATGTCTGGTGATTTATTATCTGAAAGTCTAGAAAGACTTGTAAGAGAATTTGATACGATTGCTCTCCCGGATTATGGAAAATATGTGGATGGCAAACTCCATTAAAAAAACTACTCTATTTTCCTCATAAGATTTAGAGTAGCTCTTCGTTTATAAAGTATTGTTTGATCTGCTCTTCCAACTTCTGCATATCTCCTGCCTTGAAGAGGGAAGGCTCTGTCTTTAGGACTGAGAGAACACTTTCAATTAAAAATTTTCGAGGTTCCTTTGTGTTCACAAGCTCATCAAGGATAAAATCAAGAAGCTCGATATATTTTAATGGCTCATGGCTGTGATGAAGTGATTTTTTCAGTGATAAAATGGAATGCTGAAGCTTCTGTTGTAAAGCCTTTGTGCTCTTTTTGCAATCTGGCAACCAGGAGGTTAATTTTTCCGGTGGGAGGAGTTGTTCATCCGATTCTGCTACTTCCTCCACTATTTTCACGATCCGGTTCACACTGTACCTGACAACCTTTTTGATCGCCGTTCTTGAGTTTGATTCAATCGAGTAATATTTGTAATTATGATTAAGGATCCCTAGAAACATAATGGAACAATCTAATAGATACGGTTCCTTATCATGACCAAAGATATCCTTAAATCGATTATGAGTCCAACGAATCACTCTAAAATGTCCCTTTTTAATAAACTGTTTCAGCTCTTCATCATTTGAGAAGAAGACCTCCTCAAAAAGGGAGGATAAGTTATTGGACCGGTTCATCTCCAGCTGAATTTCGATTTGCTTGATAAACACTTCGATATCGCTCGGATCTTGACCCATCAGTAGTTCATTTCGTTTTTTATTGATTTTTTCATAAATGGACTTTAAGAGGGCTATTAATAGTTCATTTTTTGAAGAAAAATAATTATAGAAAGTTCCCTTGGAGATGCCGCTGTAGTCCAAAATATCTTGGATGGACGTGGCTTGAAATCCTTTATCTATAAATAATTGGTGAGCCATCTTAATGACGTGCTGCTTCCTGTCCTTCATTCCTAATCACCTGCTGGTTATATCATGAAAATAGACTGCCAGTATAATTTATAGTATAGGATAATCATTATTTTTACAAACAGAATATTTATGGTTTGACAATTTTTGAACCGCTGTTATATGATATATTTTATGTTCTGCATGAACGATAGGTTCAATATAATGGACTATATGTCTAATAAGGGGGAATAAACTTGGAAGGTTCTATTCAACATACGGATCGCCCACCGTATGGAATTATTGCTATTTTGATGATCGGGGCATTTATCGCATTCTTAAACAATACGCTTCTGAATATTGCGCTACCTTCTATAATGAACGAGCTTGAGGTCGGTCCAACAACCGTTCAATGGTTGACGACAGGCTTCATGTTGGTTAACGGGGTTTTGATACCAACAACTGCATTCTTAATTGAAAAGTATACCGTGCGTCGCATCTTCTTGGTTGCGATGTTCCTATTTTCCATGGGTACGATTATTGGAGGTTTGGCCCATGTGTTCCCAATTTTACTGGCAGGACGTATGCTTCAGGCATCTGGTTCGGCGCTATTGATGCCTCTATTAATGAATGTCATGCTTGTCAGCTTCCCAGTTCATAAGAGGGGGGCAGCGATGGGAGTATTCGGACTGATTCTAATGGCAGCGCCAGCTATTGGTCCAACCCTGTCAGGATGGATCATTGAGCATTATGATTGGAGAATGCTCTTTCACTTTATCACTCCGATTGCGATTATCATACTCATTATCGGCTTTTTCTTACTAAAAGATCAAAAGGAAAAAATCAATAAGCGTCTTGATTTTCTTTCCCTTATCTTATCTAGTATCGGTTTTGGTGGTTTATTGTACGGATTCAGCTCTGCTGGCGCTAAAGGATGGGATAGCCCATATGTATACGGGACTATTACCGCAGGTGTTATTTCCTTGATTTGGTTCATCCTTCGACAATCGAAGTTCGAAAGCCCAATGCTCAATTTTAAGGTCTTCAGGTACCCGATGTTTGCCTTATCGTCATCGATCACAATGGTTGTAAATATGGCGATGTTCTCAGGGATGCTTCTACTGCCTATCTATGTTCAGAATTTGCGAGGAATCTCACCGATGGACGCTGGGTTGTTGATGCTTCCAGGGGCGCTTGTGATGGCAGTGATGTCTCCTATAACAGGAAAATTATTTGATAAATTCGGTGGACGCATTCTAGCAATCATTGGTTTAACTATTACGGTCATCACGACCTTCTATTTTGCTAAACTAACTCTAGAGACTACCTATACACATTTAATCATTCTTTATACGGTCCGTATGTTTGGTATGTCTATGGTTATGATGCCAGTTTCCACAAATGGACTGAATCAGCTACCGAGAAAATTCTATCCACATGGCACAGCGATGAACAATACCTTAAATCAGGTTTCAGGTGCCATCGGGACGGCTCTTTTAGTAACGGTGATGTCAACACGTACGGAAACACATGCGAAGGAGATTGCCAAGGATGCGATGAAGTCGTTTCAAGGTCAGCCCGATGCCGCTGCTATTGCACAAATGAAGCAGCAAATCGGTGCACAGGCGATGCTTGAGGGAATTAATGATGCCTTCTTTGTCGCAGGCTGGATTGCTATTGTTGCGTTGATTCTTGCATTATTTATCAAGCGGGCTACACAATCAGATGAGCAAGTGGGAGAAAAATCAAAGCCCAAAGTAAAAACAAAATTAGCGGAAAATTAGAGAGGAGCGCATGCTTCTCTCTTTTTTATGTGAATCATTCATTGTCGATGGCATGTCTGAATGATACCCTCCTTTTCTAAGCTTCACCAGAACATTAAAAAAATTAGTGAGAAGGGAGTTAAAATTTGTCATAATTATAATAGAGAAAATGGAAGGGGAATCCAGATGCCGAGCTTTTTTAAAATGTCGCTTACAGAAGTTCTTAAGACCTTGAATGTAACCAAGGCCGGCTTAACAACAGAAGAAGTAGAGGAAAGACGAAAACAGTATGGATATAATGAATTAGCCGAAGGGAAGAGGAAAGGCATAATTCAGGTGTTTATTGAACAGTTTAAGGATTTTCTTGTCATTATATTGATTATTGCGGCCCTCATATCGGCATTTCTTGGTGAAATAGAAAGTACGATTGTTATTTTGGTGGTCCTTATTCTTAATGCTATTCTTGGAACAGTTCAGCATATGAAGGCGGAGGCGAGTCTTAATAGCCTAAAATCCCTATCTTCTCCAAATGCGAAGGTTTTAAGGGACGGGCAAATCATTGAAATCCCCTCAAGAGAAGTGGTGGTAGGGGATATTCTTTCTCTCGATGCAGGTGATTTTGTTAGTGCGGATGGGAGGATTATAGAAAATCATAGCCTTCAGGTGAACGAAAGCTCGTTGACTGGTGAATCTTTAAGTGTGCTCAAGGATGAGGAGCCAATTCAACAAAATGAGGTTCCGATTGCTGACAAGAAAAACATGGTTTTTTCAGGGAGCTATGTTACCTATGGTCGGGCTGTTGTCGCAGTAACGAATATCGGAATGGATACAGAGATAGGGAAAATTGCTAATCTCTTGGAATCTGCACAGGAGAAAAAGACGCCTCTCCAGGCAAGTCTTGATGAGTTTGGGAAAAAGCTCGCTTTATTGATTATCGGGATAGCGATCCTGATTTTTGCGTTGGATATGTGGAGAGGACATGATCTTGTTGATTCCTTTATGTTTGCCGTGGCCCTTGCCGTAGCTGCGATTCCTGAGGCCCTAAGCTCGATCGTGACGATTGTTCTTGCCTTTGGAACCCAGAAAATGGCGAAGGAAAATGCGATTGTAAGAAAACTTCATGCTGTTGAAAGCTTAGGGAGCATCTCCGTCATCTGCTCGGATAAGACGGGTACCTTAACTCAGAATAAAATGACAGTGCAGAAGGTTTATGTGGACCATCAAGTGCTTGAACATGGCGAGCTAAAAATGGATAATCCGCTTGAAAAAAGAATGGTTCTTATGTGTCTTTTGTGTAATGATGCCGTGACAATCGAAAACAAGGAAATTGGTGATCCGACTGAGGTCGCCCTTGTTAATTTTGGTGAGGAGCATCATTATGATGAACTAATCATGCGGGAAAAATACGTTCGCATTGATGAGCTTCCTTTTGATTCAAATCGAAAGCTGATGAGCACGGTGAATCAGTACGAAGGAAAGCATCTGATGTTTACAAAGGGAGCTGTGGATGTCCTTTTATCACGGGTAGAATACATAGAAACCTCAGAGGGAATAAGAAGATTTACGGAGAAGGATCATGAAGAAATTGAAGGAATCAATCAGAATTTTTCTAAGAATGGATTGAGGGTTCTGGCCTTTGCCTATAAAGAAATGGAAATGGATCACTCAGTAAGTCTTGAAGATGAATATGGTCTTACCTTTGTCGGATTAACGGCCATGATGGACCCACCGAGAGAGGAATCCCATGAAGCCGTCGCTGCATGTATTGGTGCAGGGATTAAACCAGTTATGATAACAGGGGATCATAAAATTACGGCATCCGCGATTGCTCGCCAAATCGGGATACTGAAGGATGATTCCGAAGCTGTCGAAGGGATGGAAATTGAGAAATGGTCCGATGAAATGCTGAAGGAAAGGGTTGCTGACCTTTCTGTTTATGCGAGGGTTTCACCGGAACATAAAATAAGAATCGTCAAGGCCTGGCAGGAAAAAGGAAATGTGGTCGCGATGACAGGGGATGGTGTCAATGATGGTCCTGCCTTAAAGCAAGCTGATATTGGGGTTGCCATGGGAATTACCGGGACAGAAGTGGCAAAAGAAGCATCATCGATGGTGTTAACCGATGATAATTTTTCAACGATTGTGAAAGCCATTTCTAACGGCCGCAGTATATATGCCAATATTCAAAACTCAATCAAATTCCTTTTGTCTGGAAATACAGGGGCTGTCTTGACTGTTCTCTATGCTTCGTTCTTTGCTTTACCAGTTCCGTTTGTAGCGGTACACCTTTTGTTTATTAACCTTTTGACTGATAGTTTGCCTGCCATTGCCATTGGACTAGAGCCTTATAACAAAAAAATTATGAAGGAAAAACCACGGGATATTCATGAGCCCCTTCTTAACAAAGCTTTCGCAGGAAGGGTCTTATTTGAAGGCATTCTAATTGCCATTTCGACTTTGATTGCCTTTTCCATTGGGTTGTCTACTAGTGATCATATGGTCGCAAGCACGATGGCTTTTGCAACATTATGCTTAGCGAGATTGTTGCATGGCTTTAATTCTCGAAGCAATCAGTCTTTATTCAAAATTGGTGTTTTTTCAAATCAATTTATTTGGTATGCCTTTATCATAGGCATTGTTTTATTGCATCTAGTGTTACTTGTTCCAGGGCTTCAAGGGATATTTGAAATTGCTGTACTAAGTCCTTCCGAGCTGGGGTCCATTTATGCTCTTGCATTCATGCCTCTTATCGTTATCCAGGTGTATCGAGTTATTTTTGTGAAAAATAATTGACGGGAGAAGTGGGTATTGAGTATATTAAATATATAAATATCGTTCTCCTAAAGGGGAGTAGCTTTAACAGCAAGGTCGTCATTTCAGAGATTTTTATCTCTCGGCTTTGTTGGCTACGAGTTGGATTTAACTCTTAGTTAGCAAGACCTTTACCAATGGTAAGGGTCTTTTTGTATTTTCTAGAGCCTTTACCATTTTCGGTAAAGGCTTTTTCTGTTTAAGGCTGGTGATTATTGCTTGAGTCAGGAAAAGGAGTACAGGAAATAATATGACAACTATTACAATTATTAGGGGGGAAGTAAATGGATATTTCAATATTGTTAGAGTACGGCTGGGTTTTATTACTGTTGGTGGCTTTAGAGGGATTGTTGGCAGCGGATAATGCACTCGTGCTTGCCATCATGGTACGACATCTTCCAGAAAAAGAACGAAGAAAGGCATTGTTTATTGGTCTTGCAGGCGCCTTTGTGTTCCGTTTTATTTCGTTATTTGTGATTTCTTTTCTCGTTGATGTATGGCAGATTCAGGCGATCGGTGCATTATACTTGCTGTTCATCTCCATTAATCATATTTTGAGAAAAACGGTTATGAAAAAAGAGGCAGTTGAAAAAGAGAAAAAGGAGAAAAAATCTGGATTTTGGATGACAGTTTTTAAGGTGGAACTGGCAGATATTGCCTTTGCCATTGATTCAATTTTGGCTGCAGTTGCCCTTGCTGTGAGTCTTCCGAGCACCAATCTTCCAACCATCGGCGGGATGGATGGTGGAAAATTCCTTGTCATTTTTGCAGGGGGATTAATTGGAGTAGTTATCATGCGATTTGCGGCAGATTTCTTCGTCAAGCTACTTCAATCAAGACCAGGGCTTGAGATTGCCGCCTTTGCGATTGTCGGTTGGGTTGGGGTCAAGCTTCTTGTTATGACATTGGGGCATCAGGATGTGGGATTCA
>DLCS01000047.1 GCA_002480735.1 Bacillaceae bacterium UBA7792
GCATACGGGGGATTTGGACATTTCATCGGGGCATTGGCAAGCTTTGGATTGGCATATGTCGTAGCATTGGAGGATAGCAGCAAGGGGATAGCTATTATGATCTACTATCCCATCTTTTCACTCATAGGAATTTTGATTGGGAGAAAGTTAGGTCAAAGGAAAGACGTGAAAAAGAGAGCCTGAAAAAATTCTTGGCTCTCCTCTTTAGCTTAGAATGCTCCTGAACCGCCGCCCCCGCCGCCAACTCCGCCTCCAGTCGATGAAGATGATGAGCTGCTTGTGGTTGACTGGCTTGTTTTGTAGGCTGAGTGAAAATGGGTCGATGCATACGGACCGATAAGAAGCATCGTCTGGATGTTCAGAGCATCTCCATGATTGTGTACATGTTCCAAAGGATGCTTGAAGGACTGAACAAATTCTTTGTTCTTCTCGATGATCCCCTCATCCTTCATGCCAATGCCATAAATAAACCCTCGCATCTGTTCGTCATTGGTGAGATCTTCCCATTCCTTCAGGGACAGCTTCGGTAGCCCCTTCTCCAAAAATCGCCATTCCTTAACGATCATCCATCCATCCCATGATTTCGTTATATAGGATGCGGCAAGAACGAAATAAGTAACAGCTAGAATAAGTGCTGCGGTAAACCATCCAAACAAATCATAAATAGGGAATAGGAACAGAAATGGAAACAATAGTAAGCCGGCAATCAAAAGGAACAGGCGGGTTCCTGCATTTTGATCATACAGCTTCTTCCCCTTTATTTCTTGACGTATGGCTTGCTGCCATTTTAAGGTTTGAGTCTGGAATTTTTCATGATTCTTTTTCTTCATCATATAGGTTCTGAGATTATCAAATGTAAATTCGTCCCCCGTACCGATTTCATTGAAGAGGAAATCCACTAATACTTGTTCATGCTTCAACAACCCACCACTACGTTTGACAAGCTGAAAACGGTTGTCCTCCATTTTGACAACATAGCCTCTCCTAACTAAATCAAGAAGTGCTGCTGACATCGCCTCACCGGGTTGATAGGAGGTCCCTTTGATAAATAGAATGGTAGCGGGGAGGCTAAGCTTCTCATCAGGGATGAAGAAAGCCTGTTGGATGGCTTGCTCAACGCCTAATTTTTTCATTCGTTCTCTTATGATCATCTGGATAATGGTAATCAGTAATAGGGCAGAAAATATCGGTATGATGAACAGTGCGATTTTAGAGAGCTTCTCTCTCATTTTCATGTCCGCAACTGCTTGTTCATAGAGCTTTTTCTTCGCTCCCAATATCTCTTCCTTCATCATTTTATCTGCTGTTATAGTTGCCCCTGGAAAAAGGGCAGCATTGTAGGCGACGCGAATATCGCCATTTTCACCAGAGGGAACCTCGCCGAGCTGGAACAGGACCGAGCCATCTGCTAACATCTCTTCCTTGTCAAAGGCCGTATCATATCCAAAAGCAATGACATCTTTTGTCTCTTTTGGCGGATGGATGATAATATTCATTTTGTCATAACTGGATTCATTTCGGTCATCAAAGAAAGGCCAATAAAATTCAGCTACATCTGCATATACGTCGACTCCGTTTTTAATGGTATAGGCAATCTCAACCGTAATGGTTTCATCCTTGCCCTTGCGGTGGATTTTGTATAGATCTTCCTCTTTCTCAACCCGCAGCGACTTTCCGTTCTCAGTCGCCTTTAGCTTCATGATTTTCGTTCCGTTCTTTGGAACAATTTCTCTAGTGATTCCATTAAATTTTCCGTCAAATGCATAGGTGTGTTTTTCCGTTACCGCTACATCCCCATTCTCCTGTAAGTAGGCATCGATTTGGACACCGGTAATGGAATAATCAACTGCATAACTGACGCTTGGAAAAAAGAATGGGACCACAATAGCACCTATGAAAAGCACTAGGAAAGCTTTCAACCTCCATCTCATCACGAACACCTCCATCTTTTTATTAATACGTAGGATACGAATATAAAGTTTCATTGATATTTCAGCCTTATATGTGTACGTGAATAGGGGCAATTATTAAAATTGCCCTTCCTTAGTTTCGGTACGAAAACTCTCGTGAACGTACACGTATAAGGCGATATTAAAAGCAACAATTAAATATAACAAAGCTTTACATAAAAAAACGAATATTCGTTCGCATATTATTGGTTAGTTTTTGGATGTTTGTGGTAGAATGGGAATATGAATTTTACGGGGAGAAGGTGGAGTATAAGTGAAGGATCAATTTGAGTTAGTCTCCAAATATTCACCACAAGGGGATCAGCCAGAAGCGATTCGTCAGCTTGTTGAAGGAATCCGTGAAGGAAAGAAGCATCAAACCTTGCTAGGCGCAACAGGAACGGGAAAAACCTTCACGATTTCTAATGTAATTAAGGAAATCAACAAGCCGACATTGGTCATTGCCCATAACAAAACCCTTGCTGGGCAACTATACAGTGAATTCAAAGAGTTCTTTCCGAATAATGCTGTTGAATATTTTGTCAGCTATTACGATTATTATCAGCCAGAGGCCTATGTGCCATCGACAGATACCTTCATCGAAAAGGATGCCAGCATTAATGATGAAATTGACAAGCTTCGTCACTCTGCTACTTCGTCCTTATTTGAACGGAAGGATGTTATCATCATCGCCAGCGTATCCTGCATCTACGGTCTCGGTTCTCCAGAGGAATACCGGGAGCTCGTCCTCTCCTTAAGAACGGGGATGGAAATTGAACGGAATCAGCTCTTGCATCGATTGGTTGATATCCAATATGAACGGAATGACATCAACTTTCAGCGCGGAACCTTCCGTGTGCGCGGGGATGTCGTTGAGATTTTTCCAGCCTCAAAGGATGAGCATTGTTTGAGAGTTGAATTTTTCGGGGATGAAATTGACCGCATTCGCGAAGTCGATGCGCTAACAGGGGAAATTATCGGTGAGCGTGAGCATGTCGCCATTTTTCCAGCTTCTCACTTCGTTACTCGGGAAGAAAAGATGCGTGTCGCCATTGAGAATATTGAACAGGAGCTGGAGGAGAGGCTGAAGGAGTTAAGGGAGAATGACAAGCTCCTTGAAGCCCAGCGGCTTGAGCAAAGAACCCGATACGATTTGGAAATGATGAGAGAAATGGGCTTTTGCTCAGGGATTGAAAACTATTCTAGGCATTTGACATTAAGGCCACCAGGTTCTACACCATACACACTTTTGGACTATTTTCCGAAGGATTTTCTCATGGTCATTGATGAATCCCATGTGACCCTGCCACAGGTGCGAGGTATGTATAACGGGGACCAAGCCAGAAAGCAGGTCCTTGTTGATCATGGCTTCCGTCTCCCGTCGGCCATGGATAACCGTCCGCTGAAATTTGATGAATTTGAGGATCATATTAACCAGATCATTTATGTTTCAGCGACTCCAGGTCCCTATGAAATCGAGCATACTCCGAAGATGGTGGAGCAAATTATCCGTCCAACCGGACTCTTGGATCCAATTATTGATGTTCGGCCGATTGAGGGACAAATTGATGATTTAATCGGAGAAATTCAGGAGCGAGTAAAGCGCAATGAGCGCGTGCTTGTCACGACCTTAACGAAAAAAATGTCAGAGGATTTAACCGATTACTTAAAAGAGATTGGCATCAAGGTGCAGTATTTGCATTCCGAGGTTAAAACGCTCGAACGAATTGAAATTATTCGAGAGCTACGACTTGGAAAATATGATGTTCTTGTTGGAATCAACCTTTTACGAGAAGGCTTGGATATTCCTGAGGTTTCCTTAGTGACGATTCTGGATGCCGATAAGGAAGGCTTCCTCCGTTCTGAACGTTCGCTGATCCAGACGATCGGTCGGGCGGCTCGTAACGCCAATGGCCATGTCATCATGTATGCGGATCGGATCACGAATTCGATGGAGCTTGCCATTAATGAAACGAAGCGTCGTCGTGAAATTCAAGAGGAATATAACCGAAAGCATGGCATCACACCGATGACGATCCAAAAGGATATTCGTGATGCCATCCGTGCAACGATTGCGGCGGAGGAAACAGAAGAGTACACAGCAACCCAGAAGCTTGGAAAGCTAAACAAGAAGGAAAGAGAAAAAGTGATTTCCGATATGGAAAAGGAAATGAAGGAAGCAGCAAAAGCCCTCAACTTCGAAAGAGCGGCTGAATTGCGTGATCTCATTTTAGAGTTGAAGGCGGAAGGATGACGAAGCAATGGCAATGGAGAAATTAATTGTAAAAGGGGCTCGGGCACACAATTTAAAAAATCTGGATGTCACTATTCCAAGAGATAAGCTTGTTGTGCTGACAGGACTTTCTGGTTCAGGGAAGTCCTCTTTGGCCTTTGATACCATTTATGCAGAGGGACAACGTCGCTATGTCGAATCCTTATCTGCCTATGCAAGACAATTTTTAGGACAAATGGACAAGCCGGATGTCGATTCGATTGAAGGATTGTCTCCGGCGATTTCAATTGATCAGAAAACAACGAGCCGAAATCCTCGATCTACCGTTGGTACGGTAACGGAAATCTATGATTATTTGCGTCTCTTGTTTGCCCGAATTGGACGGCCAACCTGTCCAAATCATGGTATCGAGATTACCTCACAAACGATTGAGCAAATGGTCGATCGAATTCTGGAATATCCGGAAAGAACAAAGCTTCAAGTGCTTGCCCCCATTGTTTCTGGGAAAAAGGGAGCCCATGTTAAAACCCTTGAGGACATTAAGAAACAGGGCTTTGTTCGCGTTCGTATTGATGGAGAGATGTTCGACCTTGGCGATGAGGTCGAGCTTGATAAGAACAAAAAGCACTCCATTGAAGTAGTCGTCGATCGGATTGTCATTAAAGAGGGGATTAGTGCGCGCTTGTCTGATTCACTGGAAACAGCCTTAAAGCTAGGAGAAGGCCGAGTCATCATTGATGTAATTGGACAAGAGGAGCTATTATTTAGTGAACTTCACGCTTGTCCGATTTGTGGTTTTTCGATCGGGGCATTGGAGCCAAGAATGTTCTCCTTTAATAGTCCGTTCGGAGCTTGTCCTGATTGCGATGGACTTGGCTCGAAGCTTGAGGTGGATGTGGATTTGGTAATCCCAAATCGTGAATTGTCTTTAAAAGAAGGGGCAATCGCTGCTTGGGAACCGACCAGCTCCCAATATTATCCACAGCTGCTTGAGGCCGTATGCACCCACTACGGCATCGACATGAATATTCCGTTCGGAGAGCTTCCGAAGGAGCAGGCGGATAAAATACTATATGGCTCTGGGGAAGAAAAGATCTTCTTCCATTATGAAAATGATTTCGGACAGGTACGTGAAAACTGGATTCAATTTGAAGGGGTCATTCCGAATGTGGAACGGCGCTATAAAGACACAAGCTCTGATTATATTCGAGAGCAAATGGAAAAGTACATGGCCGAACAGCCTTGTCCAACCTGTAAGGGAGAACGCCTGAAAAAAGAGAGCTTAGCAGTCCTAATTGATGGGGAGAATATCGGGTTTATCACCTCCCTATCAATTCGGGAAGCATTTGATAAAATCGATGGCATCACGCTAACGGATAAAGAAAAGCAAATTGCCAATGTCATTTTCCGCGAAATTCGGGAGCGGTTAGGATTTCTCGTTAATGTTGGCTTAGATTATTTAACCCTCAATCGTGCAGCCGGTACACTATCCGGCGGGGAAGCCCAGAGGATTAGACTTGCGACTCAAATCGGGTCACGCCTAACAGGAGTTCTTTATATTTTGGATGAGCCTTCAATCGGCTTGCATCAACGGGATAATGATCGCTTGATTGATACGCTCAAGAGCATGCGTGATATCGGGAATACGCTGCTAGTCGTTGAGCATGATGAGGACACGATGCTCGCAGCCGATTACTTAATCGACGTAGGACCAGGAGCAGGTGTCCACGGTGGGGAAATTGTTTCTGCAGGGACTCCGGAAGAAGTGATGAATGATCCGAGATCGCTCACAGGACAATACCTGTCAGGGAAAAAATTCATTCCACTTCCAAACGAACGCCGTAAGTCCGACGGGCGCTTTATCGAAATTAAAGGAGCCAAGGAAAACAACTTAAAAAATATTAATGTCAAATTTCCGCTTGGTATGTTTATTGCGGTAACTGGAGTGTCAGGCTCTGGGAAGAGTACGCTTGTTAACGAAATTTTACACAAGGCCCTAGCTCAGCAGCTGAATCGTGCCAAAACAAGACCTGGACAGCATAAGGAAATCAAGGGGCTTGAGCATCTCGATAAGGTCATTGATATTGACCAATCGCCAATTGGTCGGACCCCGCGCTCCAATCCTGCCACCTATACAGGGGTGTTTGATGATATTCGCGATGTTTTTTCAGCAACTAATGAGGCAAAGGTTCGTGGCTACAAAAAGGGTCGCTTCAGCTTCAATGTGAAGGGCGGCCGTTGCGAGGCATGTCGCGGGGATGGAATCATCAAAATCGAAATGCACTTCCTCCCAGATGTGTATGTCCCATGTGAGGTCTGCCATGGAAAGCGCTATAATCGGGAGACGCTAGAGGTCAAATATAAAGGCAAGAGCATTTCAGAAATATTGGATATGACGGTGGAGGATGCTCTCCAATTTTTCGAAAACATTCCAAAAATCCATCGCAAGATGCAGACATTATATGATGTAGGGCTAGGCTACATTACCTTAGGGCAACCGGCAACCACCCTATCTGGTGGAGAGGCTCAGCGCGTCAAGCTTGCTTCCGAGCTTCATCGTCGTTCGACGGGTCGCTCGCTCTACATCCTTGATGAGCCGACAACAGGGAGGCGTGTGGATGATATTCTACGATTGCTAGTGGTGCCCCAGCGTC
>DLCS01000069.1:0-357 GCA_002480735.1 Bacillaceae bacterium UBA7792
AGGGAGCGAATATAGATGAACATGGATTTTAATTTATTCATGAATGATGTCGTTCGTCAGGCTCGACAAGAGATTGTTGCGGCAGGATATAAAGAATTAGCTACGCGTGAAGAAGTGGATGAAGCGTTGAAGCAAGAAGGCACAACCCTTGTGATGGTGAATTCTGTATGCGGTTGTGCGGGAGGGATTGCTCGTCCAGCTGCAATGCATTCGCTTCATTATGATAAAAGACCGAATCAGCTAGTAACGGTTTTTGCAGGTCAGGATAAGGAAGCTACGGAACAAGCACGTTCCTATTTCACAGGGTATCCACCATCCTCACCATCCTTTGCATTGCTTAAAGATGGAAAGCTTTGT
>DLCS01000069.1:589-786 GCA_002480735.1 Bacillaceae bacterium UBA7792
TTAAAGATGGAAAGCTTTGTACCATGATTGAACGCCATGATATTGAAGGCCATAGCCCAATGGAAGTGGTGCAGAAGCTTCAGGATGCTTTTGAGCAATATTGTGAAGAGATTTAAGCCTCGGTATCTCCGAGGTTTTTTTCATGGAGTAAATTGAAATAATAATTAGTAATACCGATTTTCGCACGGATTGTGATT
>DLCS01000069.1:1008-1349 GCA_002480735.1 Bacillaceae bacterium UBA7792
TTCAGTTTCATACTAGGCGTAATAAATACTTGGGGGAGCATATGAAATTCAAAATTGGGTATCGAACCATTAAAACAGCTTTGGGGACGACGATTTCTATTTTATTGGCACAATCGTTGGGATTTTATAATTTTGCATCTGCAGGGATCCTCACCATTCTTTGTATTAAGCCGACGAAGATCATGTCTGTAAGGGCAGCTGTAGATCGGATGATTGCTTGTATCATTGCGATGGGCTTTTCGGCTGTATTTTTTGAGGTGCTCGCCTACAACCCGATTATAATCGGGGTGATGCTATTATTTTTTATTCCTACGGTTGTTAGTTTTAAGGCACAGGAAGGA
>DLCS01000069.1:1444-5249 GCA_002480735.1 Bacillaceae bacterium UBA7792
GTCTAGCAGTGTGATCATTTTACACTTCTATAATGCCAAGCATGTCACCCTTGGTTTATTCCTAAATGAACTTGGTATCATTACGATAGGGATTGGAATAGCCCTGTTGATGAACCTTTACATGCCGAGTGTGGAGAAAAGACTTTTAGACTACCAGAATGAAATCGAGGGACAATTTCGAAAAATCATAAGGGAGATTAGCCATTATCTGAGGACAAATGATTGCCGCTGGGATGGCGAGGAAATTACTAATGCGGCAAAGCTTATCGATACAGCCAAATCCTTAGCATTTCAAGACGTGGAAAATCACTTTCTCCAGAATGAAAATTTATATTATCATTATTTTAAAATGCGAGAAAGACAGTTTGAAGTCATTGAACGAATCCTTGAATTAGTCGCTTCTATCCCTGTTCCAGTCATCCAAGGACAAATGATAGCCGATTTCCTCGATGAATTAGCGGATTTCGTCAGTCCGGGAGAGATTTCAAAGGATTTTCTCGAGAAATTGCTTGAGATGCGGAGGCAATTTCAAAATATGGAGCTTCCAAAATCCCGTGAGGAGTTTGAGGTTCGTGCAGCTCTTCTGCAAATACTAAAAGAAATAGAAGCGTATTTAACGCTGAAACAATCCTTTAAGTTTCTTAAGAGGGAGAAGAAAAAGTATGTACGAGGTAGTATCGAATTAAGGTAGCGGAGCAGAAAGACCTGATTTTTTGTCAGGTCTTTTCCATTTCATTATAGGAACATTGATAGTCCGAGCAACAAAGTCGATGCTAGCATCGCGAATATCATTAAGTAAACAATCATTTTTCTTGTTTTTCTATTTTTCATAGATATATCCCTCCCTGTTTCCAGATCGTCTATTCCTATTTTACTAATGTTTTCGGAAATGAACAACCGCTCGATTTAGGGAAGGAAATAAGAACTTTTTATCGAATAGTATTTTTATCGAATAGTATAACAACATCGTGCAAAGGTTGGAGGGGGAGAACATGATTAAAAAAGTGGATCATATCGGAATTGCGGTGAGGTCTCTAGAAGAATCCTTGCCGTTTTATACAGAGGTATTGGGGCTCAAGTTACAGGGGATTGAAGAAGTAGAAAGTGAGAAGGTAAAGGTTGCCTTCATTCAAATTGGGGAAACAAAGCTAGAGTTGCTAGAGCCGACAAGTGCTGACAGTGCCATTGCAATGCATATCGACAAACGAGGGGAAGGCATTCATCATATTGCCCTCGGGGTCGATTCGATAGAAGCTAGAATAGCCGAAATGAAGGAAAAAGGAATCAACATGATCAATGATCAAGCAAAAATAGGGGCAGGGGGAGCATTAGTCGCTTTTATGCACCCGAAATCAACGGGGAAAGTTCTGATGGAGCTATGTGAGAAAAAGGAAAAGGGAGAGTAGTAGGATGGACATCTATGAAAAAATAAATGAACTATATGACAGGCGAAGAGAAGTAGAGCTAGGTGGTGGGGACGAACGGATTGAAAAGCAGCATGCCAAAGGGAAGCTGACTGCGAGGGAAAGAATTGATTTATTAGTAGACGAAGGGACCTTTGTGGAATTAAATCCATTTATTGAGCATCGCTCCCGAGATTTCGGGCTGGAAAACCAAAAGGGACCAGGGGATGGGGTTGTTACAGGCTACGGAAAAGTTAATGGCAGACCGATTTACTTATTCTCTCAAGACTTTACTGTTTTTGGCGGGGCCCTTGGAGAAATGCATGCCAATAAGATTGCGAATGTAATGGACTTAGCCGCAAAAAATGGTGCGCCTTTTGTCGGATTAAATGATTCAGGAGGAGCGAGAATTCAGGAAGGCGTCGTTTCTCTCGATGGCTATGGGAAGATATTTTACCGGAATTCGATTTATTCTGGAGTTATCCCACAAATATCTGTCATCATGGGGCCTTGTGCCGGTGGTGCTGTCTATTCTCCTGCGATTACAGATTTTGTGTTCATGGTGGAAAAAACAAGCCAAATGTTTATTACTGGCCCGAAAGTAATCGAAACGGTAACAGGAGAGAAAATCTCACCGGAGGACTTAGGTGGCGCAAGGGTTCACAATTCAATCAGTGGCAATGCTCATTTCCGAAGTGAAACGGAGGAAGAAATTATTGAAAAGGTCAGATTACTATTAAGCTATCTGCCGCAAAATAGTGAGGAAAAGCCTCCAATACAAGCCGTGGTGGATGAGGATGACTACCGTCCCGACCTCACGGATGTGATTCCTTTTGATGCGATTCGCCCTTATGATGTAAGGGTTGTTATTGAGCAGGTTGTGGATCAAGGTTCATTCCTAGAGGTACATAAAGACTTTGCCAAAAATATTGTCGTCGGTCTTGCAAGGATCAAAGGCGAGGTTGTTGGACTCGTGTGTAACCAGCCGAAATTTATGGCGGGTGGCCTTGATATTGACTCATCGGATAAGTCGGCAAGATTTATTCGCTTCTGCGATAGCTTTAATATTCCTATTATTACCTTTGAAGATGTGACGGGCTTTTTCCCAGGCGTAAAGCAAGAGCATGGGGGAATTATCCGCCACGGAGCAAAGATTCTCTATGCGTATTCTGAAGCGACCGTGCCAAAGCTAACTGTAATTTTGCGAAAAGCTTACGGTGGCGCTTATGTTGCCCTTAACAGCAAATCGATTGGTGCAGACCTCGTTTATGCCTGGCCGAATGCAGAAATTGCAGTCATGGGTCCACAGGGAGCGGCGAATATTATTTTTGCAAAAGAAATTCAAAATAGTGAGGACCCAGAGCAAACGAGAGCACAAAAAATTGAAGAATACCGTGAGAAATTTGCCAATCCATATGTGGCAGCAAGTATGGGCATGGTCGATGATGTGATTGATCCACGGGAAACGAGGATTAAATTAATCCAAGCGCTTGAAATGCTACGCAATAAAAAAGAATCGCGCCCAGCAAAAAAACATGGAAATATTCCTTTGTGATAAAAAATTTGCTGATCCTTTATTTGAAAAGCTATACTAAGATAGGAAGTTAAGACTGGAAGGAGCTACATCGATGATTAATGAAGAAAGATTATTAAATGAATTTTTGGAGCTTGTCCAAATCGACTCGGAAACAAAATACGAAACAGAGATCGCAAAGGTGTTGAAGAAGAAGTTCTCTGACCTAGGCGTGGATGTGTTTGAGGATGATACAACTAGCCAAACGGGCCATGGAGCTGGGAATTTAATCTGTACCCTTGAAGGCAATAAGGGTGGCGTGGATCCGATTTATTTTACCTCTCATATGGATACAGTAGTGCCTGGTAAAGGGGTCAAGCCATCGATCAAAGACGGCTATGTTGTGACAGACGGAACGACGATTCTAGGCTCTGATGATAAAACAGGTCTAGCGGTCATGCTTGAAGTTGTCCGTGTCTTAAAAGAGCAAAACATCGAGCACGGGACCATTCAATTCGTTATTACCGTAGGTGAAGAATCTGGCTTATTAGGTGCCAAGGCACTCGATCCGTCATTAATAAAAGCGAAATTTGGCTATGCTCTTGATAGTGATGGCAAGGTAGGGAATATCATTGTAGCGGCACCAACCCAAGCAAAGGTAAAAGCAACGATTCTAGGAAAAACAGCCCATGCAGGTGTTGCGCCTGAAAAAGGCATTTCAGCGATTACCCTTGCGGCAAAAGCGGTTGCGAAAATGCCACTCGGTCGGATTGATGAAGAAACAACCGCTAATATTGGAGAATTTAAGGGTGTTGGTCCTACGAATATCGTTTGTGACCGTGTAGAGCTTTTGGCGGAAGCGCGCTCCCTTGTACCTGAAAAAATGGAG
>DLCS01000031.1 GCA_002480735.1 Bacillaceae bacterium UBA7792
GCCTAAAGCTTATATAGCTTCAGGCAAGGCATTATCATTAATAAATATCAATAACCTTAAAACTGTCATCTCCAGGATTTTTGCCTCCATTTGCAGGGTCTGATAGTTTCATAACTTTAGCCATGAGGGTAGCAAATTCTGCTCGTTTGATGGCATTGTCAGGCCCAAAGGTGTTATTTGGGTAGCCTGTGGATATTTCATGTGCCACAAGTACTTGTATATCCTTGTAGGCCCAATGCTTAGTTGTTACGTCCTTGAAGAAAACTTTGGACGTTTTCTGCTCTAAATCAAACGACCGATTGATGATGGCAGCCATTTCTGCCCTTGATAGTGTTCTGTTTGGGTAAAAGTAGTCGTTCGTACCTTTGAAGATTCCTGCCTCCACGGCTGCGGCAATTTCATTAAACCCATCAGATCCTCTTTTTACATCATTGAAATTCGGGTTAGATGGATTCGTTGTGTTCAATCCAAGAGCCCTAACCATCATCCTTGCCGCATCAACACGGCGAATCGTGTCCTCTGGTCCAAACTTTCCGTTTGGGTACCCGTTGATAATTTTCTTTTCCACTAAATAATCAATCGCATCCTTTGCCCAATAGTCGCTCCGTACATCGCTGAAGGAGGTCTTAGCAATGGCCGTCATTCCGAAAAGGAGGAAACCTACGAGCGAAGTGACGATTATTATAAAACTAGCTTTCTTCATTGTAGATACCTCCAGCGTTAATTCACTTTATAATCCTTTGAGAATATTCTTTTTCCGTTCATATCATAGGCTTGAATTTTAACTGTACTCCCTGAACTAATCCCCGTTAGTCCAGTGCTATAAGTATTATTCCCCAAATAATGGAGCTCCTTGGAGTTGGCTGTTACCCTAACTACTGTGTCATTACTAATCACATTCACAGTCGTCGCAAAAGCATTTGTGGAGAAGGTAACACTTCTTATAGCATCTCCATCCTGGCCATCTTGAGAATCAGACCCATTGACAACAAAGGGCATGATGATCCCCTTACCTAGCTTTTCTCCTTTTTCGGAGACTATTTCACTGCTTATATTTAGTCGGTATTTCACATTCTCTTGATAAGGCTCTCTTGGTGTGACAATGATGGATTTCTTATCGCTAGAAAGAGTTGCTGTTGTGAAAAACAAGCGGTAATTCTCATCCTCGACGTAAACAGTTGAATCTTTAATCGATGTCGCCTTTAATGGTTTGCTGAAAGCGATGGTCCAAACCTTTTTCGTATCTGTAACTTTTTTCTCACTCCATGTATCTACTGCATCGGTGGCACTTGGGCGGATATTCGGTAACAAGAGTAGTAGCACAAGAGCCGCTAAAACCGAAGTAATGATGGCTTTTCTCTTATTCATCACTGCTGCACCACCCGTACTTTAATCTCATCCATTCGATTTTCATCAAGTAACCCCTGTAAATCACTTGGGCGATTTAATAAATCGTAAAGCGTAAAGGTTCTGCCTGCGTAGCGAAAGCGATCCTTTTGCTTGACCGTTGTAATATTCTTTGACTCTAGTGGAATCTTAACAATTCTTTTGTCTAAAATAATATCATTGCTGTCATAGAGCACTACTTCAATATCGAATGATGTAGTATCCGGTAAACGTGTATAGGCAAAATCAAGCATTTTCTTCCCCGTATTCGAAGTAATATTAAAATTATCCACCGTTTGAGTGGATTGAATGGCAACCCCATTTCGTTTCGGAGTCACTTCAATCCTTTTAACATCTCCAAATGAGTTATCAAGCGTTTTATTTTCAAACGAGATATCGATGTTTGTTACAGACTCTATCGTGCTATTTTGAACTATTTCCTGGCGTTTGTGGATGACTGAAATTTCCTCGAGATAACGGTCTGGAGCTGTGACTCTTATCTTTCTAGGGGTGTAGTCTTCAATGATCCGGTTAATTTCTCTACTACCAGACATCAATTGATAGAATGTCAAAAAACTTGTGCTGATATTGTAGGTAATACTTGGGGATGTTCCATAAAAGGTTAAAAAATTAGCCCCCGTATTATCTAATAAGATATGATCGGTGATTTCGAGTCGATAATCTTTATTCTTCACCCATTTCACAGCACCTGCAGGATTTGGCGTAATAATTAGTTTCTTTTTTGACGTATCGAGGCTCATCGTGATCTCGACTGGCAAGCCTGAGCTCAGTTCTATGAGGCGAATTCCGGGATGTGCTGCAGAAGGTCCGAATGAGGAACCGGTATAATATCCTCCAGCATAACTTGTATTCCATTGCACTGGACCATCAAACTCGATAACAATTGGTGATGTTACTTCGAGATATGCTGTGTCGGGGTGCTTCAAAATTGAACGTGCATATGATTTCGATGGTACTGCTAAAGCAGCAAAAGTTGCAAACGCTACCAGCACCATGATTGTTTTAAAAAGAACCTTCCTATTTATTCTAGAGGTCTCCATATCGTCACCTTCCTACCTAAAATTTCATTTATATTAATAATTTACCTTACTAAAATATAACATTATTACTATTGTTTCACAAGATTCGACAGGGGTTGGAAACGTTTGGCAATGCCAAAACCTTTGTAAACAATACAATCATTCATCATTTCAACATCTTGGCCTGAACTCTATTTGCAAGTATTTAGAAGATATCATCCTCCCTAAATGTTTACATATCTTGATGTAATTTTTCCTGAGTTTATGTAAATCCTTGTCGAATATTTACTGATTATTACTTTTATTTAGAAATTTACTATCTTTCAAAATTATTCCTACAATGCTAAAATTATCCTTGTAGTAGAAAGGAGGATAGAGGTAACTACGTAACAACAAACAAAGGAGGAAACCACTTGTTTAAGAAAAGCTTTGCCATTCTCTTAATCTTTCTTTTAGTATTTAGTAGTTCCGCATTCGGAGCAACTCTACCACTAAAAGAAAAAACAGAGAAACCAAAAAGAAGCAGTTACCAGATTAACAAAGAAGAGTTTGATCAACAGTACAAACCAAAGGACAAGGTTAGAATTGTCGTAGAATTAAAGGAAAAACCAGCAATTGACTACGCTCAAGAAAAAGGTATCAAGTTTAGTGACTTACCGACACCAACGAAAGAAAAACTTCAGAAGGATATCCTCACATCTCAAGATAAAGTCAAATCACAAATTAAGTCCAAGCAGATAAAAATTGAATACATCAACCAATTTACTAATGTTGTAAATGGGTTCAGTGCCAAAGTTGAATATGGAAACCTTCCGCTAATCGAACAATTAGAGAATGTGGCAGATGTACATATTGTCAATGAGTACGAGCGCCCAAGTGAAAAACCAGAAATGAAATACAGTAAGGAGCTTGTCCAAGCCCAAGAGGCATGGAGAGATTACAAATTCAAGGGTGAAGGAATGGTTGTCGGTGTTATCGATACCGGAATGGATCCTTCCCATAGAGATATGATTCTTACAGACAATGATACTGCCAAACTAAAAAAATCTGATGTTGAAAATAGAATTGGCACAAACGGTTTGCAAGGCAAGTATTATACGGATAAGGTTCCTTATGGTTACAACTATATGGACCACAATCATACGATTCAAGATAAAGGTGCAGAAGCATCCATGCACGGAATGCATGTTTCAGGAACTGTTGCCGCAAACGGAGATGAAGAAAATAACGGGATTCAAGGAATTGCTCCAGAGGCACAAATCTTAGCCCTCAAGGTATTTGGAAATGATCCCGAGTTCCCATCCACATTTGGGGATATTTATGTAAAGGCCATTGATGACGCAATCGCACTTGGTGCGGATGTTCTAAATATGAGCTTGGGTTCCACTGCAGGATTTGTTTCTCCAGAGGACCCAGAGCAAAAGGCTATTCAAAAAGCGGTCGACAACGGGATTCTAATGGCTATTTCAGCAGGAAACTCCGCACATTTTGGTAATGGATTTGCAAACCCTTATGCAGAAAATCCAGATATTGGTGTTTCAGGATCGCCAGGTCTTTCTTACCATTCCCTACAAGTAGCTTCTTCCGAAAATAAGTTCATGGACTTAGATGCCGTCAGCTACAAAATCGGAGAGGAAACTGGAAAGGCTCCATTCTTATCAGCTAGTAGTGTTCATCCTAATAATGTAGAAACAAAAACCTTTGAATTGGCTTATGGTGGACTTGGGAAACCAGAGGAATTAGCAAATGTTGACGGAAAATATGCCCTCATCGTTCGAGGGGAACTTGCTTTTACTGAGAAAGTATTAAATGCCCAAGCCGCTGGCGCATTAGGTGTTATTATCTACAATAACGCAGACGGATATGTCAACATGGCAACCGATGCAGCGATTAAAATCCCACAATTGTTCATGCTAAAAGCAAATGGGGACAAACTTGCAAAAGCGTTAAAAGAAAATCAAAAAGTAACCATTACCTTTGAGGGTGATAAAACAACCGCACCAAACCCTGAAGCTGGAAAAATGAGTGACTTCACATCATGGGGACTAACACCAAACCTTGATTTCAAGCCAGAAATCACGGCTCCTGGTGGACAAATCTATTCAACCCTTGAAAACAACGAGTACGGAATGATGAGCGGTACATCAATGGCAGCACCACATGTTGCGGGTGGTTCGGCACTTGTACTACAGAGGGTTGATAAGGAATTTAAGCTATCAGGTCTTGAGCGAGTGAAGATGGCGAAGAATCTGATGATGAATACAGCACAGCCGATTACTGATCAAGGTATTCTTAATTCATCATTTGGGTGGGAAACACCATACTCGCCACGTCGCCAGGGTGCTGGAATTATGCAGTTGCATTCTGCTCTCTCCTCTCCCGTTATCGTGACAGAAAAAACCACAAATGAAGGAAAGGTTGCGCTCAAAGAGGTTGGGGAGAAAATTGAATTCACCCTAAAAGTGAAGAACTACAGTAATACTGATGTTAAGTACGATGTTCATGGAAATCTGCAAACCGATTTTGCAGGATGGGGCGAATTTGGGTACAATCCTGACGAACTTGAAGCACAGCCAATATTGGATGCAGAGATTACAATCAATGGTGAGAATACTAAACAGATTACAGTACCTGCGAAAGATACAGTTGAATTCAAAGTACAGGTTGATTTAAGTAATGCAAAAGTGGATGATCCTTCCGTCTCGGGAAAATGGGGAATACCTGTCGACATCAACGAAGTCTTCCCTAACGGCTACTTCGTGGAAGGATTCGTAACATTAGTCGACCCAGAAGACAAAAATCCTGAGCTTTCTGTCCCATATGTTGGTTTTAAAGGTGATTGGAACGCAGCACCAATTGTTGATGCCTATGCGGATAGTGGAGATTCCTTCTATGACTATACAGGCCTAATAGACGAGAACGGGTACTATTTAGGACAGAATCCATTGATAAAAGGTATTAAACCTGATAAAAATGCGATTTCTCCAAACGGAGACGGCACTCAGGATTCTACAATACCTGTACTCTCCTTCCTACGTAATGCGAAAAAAGTTGAATTTAACATTCTAGATCAGGAAGGTAACCATTTAAGAACAATCCGAACAGAAAATGAAATTCGCAAGAACTATTATGACCGTGGTCTTGCACCGATGTACTCTCTTAACCCTGCAAGAGGTTGGGATGGCAAAATTAATAACGAAGTAGTGGAAGGCGATTATATTTTTGAAGTAAAAGCTACATTAGACTATCCTGGTGCTGAGCCACAAAGCTTCCCAATGCCAGTGAAAGTTGATACTACTAAGCCGACACTTGAAGCAAGCTATGCGGATGGAGTTGTGACACTCGCAGCGGCCGATAATGAGAATGGAAGCGGTGTTGCTTACGTTGAGTTGAGACTAGGTGGCAAATCTGTAGCTCTCCTTTCTGGTGATGAAACAGAGCACGAGCTTGGCCTTGGATCGGGACAAACATTAACAGTCGTAGCCGTTGACTACGCAGGAAACGAAGTAAAGGAAACTATCCTTAATAAGGATGAAGAGGAAACAGATGTACCAGATATACGCGTCCTCACTCCTGAAGCATTCAGCACTTTAGGCGAGAAGGAAGTTGCTGTTTCTGGATACGTTGCGGACAACTCAGGAATTGAATCATTAACAATCGGTGGTAAAGAGGTTGACGTAGCCTATAATGAAGAAACAGACCGATATGAATTCCACACTACTTTGGAGTTTGAAACCGACGGAGTCCATCGCTTTGATATTGCAGGAGAAGATGGGAATGGAACTGAGATTTCTTTCTCAAGAACGGTCTTTGTGGACACTACAGCACCAACACTAAATGTAACAGGGGCACCTTCCTCTGTTGGGAAAGGTGATCCTAATCCAAAAGTATCTGTTGAATTAACGGATAATTTTGATGAAATTCGCCTTAAAGTTAACGGTAGCGAGGTCTTCTACAATGAATTCAAAGAACCATTTGATATGCGTGCATTTGAAAAGACCATCAAGGATATTGAACTTAAGCTTAAGGATGGGGTCAACAAGTTCGTATTCGAAGTGACTGATTTAGCTGGGCACAAGGCAACACAAGAGATTCAGATAACTAAGCTTACTGAATCACCTGGTGGTGGAGGTGGTGGAATACCTGTCCCAGTTCAACCGACCTTACCTAGTGATCAAGGGGATTACAAAGTCGATGATAAGGAAGCTACGTTAGTCGTTGATGGCAACAAATTAGAATCTGCTATTAAAGATTCTACAAAAGGAGAAGTGGTCGTAGATTTATCTGCAGCTTCTAACAAGAACATCCCGTCAATCCTAACAGCACTAAAGTCTGACACAATAAAGAAAATTGCAGATAATAATAAATCACTTGTCTTACAAACAGGGAAGGCAGCTGTAACGATCCCTGCATCAGTCTTAGCTGATTTAGCGAAAGCTGCAACTGGAAATGTAGAAATCTCCATAAAGCAGGAAGAGCCAAAAGCTGGTACAAACTTTGTTTCTAAGGTATACGATTTCAACATTTCTTATCAAAATAATGGTAAGGCTACAGCCTTTGACCAATTTAAAGAGCCAGTCACAGTCGAAATGGCCATTACAGGTTCAACAATCAAGGATAAGCGCAAGACTGCAGCCTATTATTTTGATGAAAAAGAAAATAAGTGGGTCTATAGCGGAGGAAAAGTTGTTGGCGATAAAGTCCAATTTAAGACCTCTCACTTCTCTAAATATGTAGCCTTAGAGCATTCCATTTCATTCAAGGATGTTGAAAAGCATTGGGCTAAAGACGAAATTGAGGTATTAGCTTCCAGATCAATCACCTCAGGTAAGACAGCCGACATCTATGCACCAGCTGATAAATTAACTAGAGCTGAATTTGCAGTACTACTTGTGAGAGCACTAAATATTCCAACAAAATCGTATGAGGGTGTTTTCTCTGACGTTACAGAAAAGCAGGGCTGGAGCGTTCTACAGATTGAAGCCGCGAGCCGTGCCGGAATTGTCAACGGAGATCCGTCAGGAAAATACAACCCACAGGATAAAATAACTCGTGAACAAATGGCCACAATGATTATTCGTGCTATCCAATATAAGGATAAGAGTCTATTAAAAGATTTGAAGCCGAATAAGAAATTTAGTGACCAAGCGCAAATTAGCAGCTACGCTAAAGAAGCGGTTCAACAAGCGGCCGAGCTAGGCATCATTAAAGGAAAGACAAGCACAACATTCGCTCCTAAGGACCCTACAAACCGTGGTGAAGCAGCTGTGATGCTGTATCGCCTGCTTGGTTCCCTAGATGAGTATTAAATAGTTGTTGGGAAGCACGGGAAGCACGGGGACGGTTCTCCTGCTTCCCGGTTTTGATCGGGCAAGTAAGATTTGAGGAAATCCCTACTGGATTAAATGAGGAAATATTTTCGTTTTTGGAATGTAACGTTACGGGACAATGGTTAGTTTTTGTTTTGACACACGCAAAGGCACCTCCCTTAAATTTACATTCATAGTAACAGGAGGCGTTGCGTGTTTATAGGCGTTGTTTGGTTGGGCGCTTACAGTTGAAAATCCACTTTTCTTGAGTAAAAAAATCCAGTACAATTTCTCACACATTTTTGTGTATTCGAAATTATACCGGAGGGTGTATATCGGAATACTCAGACTTCAATATTCTTTGTACTGAGTGCCCTAAAAATAGGTTTATGAAATTGTAAAGTATCATAATTTTACGACTACAGTAGTTAGGCAGATCTTGTCTTTTGTACTTCACCATCTTCAGGTCTCATAAGATGTATAGTTAATTTACATAAAAATAAATAATAACCTAAGTCATTTAGTGATAATGTTTTCTTAAAATTACCTTGTTTTAATTGTTCTTCAAACAATTGCCTTGAAAAAGAATTTAGAAGGCTGAAATCAACAACATAATTCGAAATTATAGGATCAGGAAAATATAACAATCTATAAATCTGATTACTCTTTATCGCATGTTCATCCAATTTTAAATCTTTTATTGGAATTAATGGTGCGAAAATCAAAACATCATCTCTCTCGGAATCACAAGTATTTGAAAGTAATATTGCTTTAGTTCTTAAAACAGAGAGATTCCCATCTTTATCTTGTTTAAAAAATGGAATGGCATCACCAAAAATATCTCCCTGAGCTAGATATGGTAAAGCTGAGTGCATTGAAAAATTTCTTTGCACCCCACTCCTATCAAACTGTTGAATAGAAGCTTTAACTTGTTCTTTCGTATAAGGGCGGATAGAAGGAAATAATTCTGTTACAAAGTCAATAAATTCACTCATCATAGCTCAAATATGTTTACTCCTGTTTTTTCAAATAAACTATCTAAAGATTTATTGTAGATTAAAAGTTCCTCTTCACTAAAATCCCTTATAACTGGGAACAATTCTCTCACCTCTTCTATACGATCAAACCTTGCTCCCATAGTTGATATTTCAGGTGTATTCGTTTGCTCTTCATAAAAAATATGCTCAATAATTGGAGAGTTACCAATCATACTAGAGCTATATGCATTCATAGAAATGGAACCAAAAGCAAAAAGTGCACCCACACTTGCTATAATCTTTGGGGAATGGTTTTTTTGTATTAAAGCTTCGGTAGTCATAAATCAAAAACCCCCTCTAAAATCATTTTATGCAATTTATTATCTAATATAGAGCGTGTGATATTAATAACTTTCATAGCATTTTCAATATTTGACGTATACGCATCTTTATAGTTAAATCCATAACGATCATTAATATCTAAGACACAAACGAGATAATGCGCCTTTTCATTTCTTAACATTCCAGGGCTTTGAATATTTAATCCCTCATACACTCTCAAATTTTTGAATGTAATATTAACATAGTATTCCTCTTCAATTACAAACGTTATTTTTTGTTCTATGTCATGTGGATTGGTGTTTGTATCAATGTTGATAAATTTGCTCTTTATCAAATTAATAGGGTCTTTAATCGGTTCCTTATCCGTTAGAGTTTCAAATACAATTTCCGTCGTCAATCCAGAAAAAAAGTAACCTTCATTAGCGTAATTACCAAGAACATTGTATAGAGTATTTACCCTATCCTCCACATATGTTAAGCAATTTTCCCACTTACCTTGAAAAGTATCATCATAATTGGTTATTAATTGGGTATTCGATAATGATATGTTTAATTGAGAATGCCCATTATGGGAAGTTGTTGATATGCGTGGGATTTCTTCAGGAGCATCGTCAGGTACTGGGATTAATGTAACCTGGTGAAAGTAGTCTTTTAGGAGGTCTTCAATATCGAATGCTTTTCTCCTTAAATTACTAATTCTTGGATATACGATATTAAACCGGGTATTTTTTATTAGCATTTATCTCACTCCGAACAGTATTATTACTCTTATTATATTCTAATATTGCCTCCTCAACAATTATTACCTTTAATTATGTTTTTAAGCACGGGTAAGCACGGGGACGGTTCTCCTGCTTCTTCATAGATATTTGCATCATAAGTTGTTTTCGTCTTGTCAGAAGGAGGTGATGTCTTCAGTAATAACTCATATGAAACATGGCCGTTACAAATCTCCCTGCCGTACCTTTCGTATTGCCGTATCCGTACCGCTTGAACCCTTTCTCGTATGGAGGCTGATGTTTTCAATTGAAGCATTTAGGTTTCCATCCATTTTAAGGAATTTTGAAAAAGGATAATAACAAAACGATCGCGAATTGGACCTGAAAGGCGCCCTTGATGGGATTGAATATGATTATCAGTGCACGAGCAATAATGGGTGTGAGAGCCTAAGTATCACAAGGACATGGATTCATAGCACCTATCAACAGAAATGCTGCTGGATACGTGACAATTGAACGGGCGCGGCTAATCGTTACTTTTCCTGTCTCAATCGGCGGTCTTAGCATATCTAGTGTTTTCTTTGGGAATTCCGCCATTTCATCAAGAAATAAGACGCCACGGTGAGCCAACGAAATTTCTCCAGGCTTTGGATTTTGGCCTCCACCAATTATAGCCACACTTGATGCGGAGTGATGTGGACTCCGAAAAGGTGGTTCATTTATTACTCCAATTTCCATACCTGCTAGTTGGTATAAACTGATCTTTTCAAGTTGGGATTCATTCGAGAGAGGAGGCAAAATAGAAGGGAAGGTTTCTGCTAACAGACTTTTTCCACAACCAGGCGGTCCTGTCATAAATACATGGTGCTCTCCAGCTGATGCTACTTCAAAAGACCGCTTGGCAAAAGAATGGCCAATAATATCGCTGAAATCTCTATCAAAGGAACGTTCACTATTCCCCACATCCTTTTCGGGGGATCTCAGATGAAGAATGCTCTGCCCTGAAAGATGTTTGACTACCTCATGTAGTGATGAGACATAAACGATTTCTATTCCATCCATCCTCATTTCTGGAAGATTTGCATCATAGGGCATATACAATAGAGAAAACCCGAGCTTCTTAGCTGCAAGTGCTGCTGCAAGTAAACCATCAAAAGGGTGAATTGTACCATCAAGGGAAAGTGCGCCAATAAAGCACGTAGATGCTGAAATCTGAGATTGTATCACGCCTTTGCTTTTTAGTATTCCAATGGCGATCGGTAAATCAAAAATTGGACCATTCTTTTTTTGTTCTGATGGCAATAAATTAACCACAATTTTTTGATCAATTAATTCCTGTCCAAATGAATATAAAGCGGAAGTTACCCGTTCTTTTGATTCCTTTACGGAAGCATCTGGTAGACCTACAATGAGAAAGGTTTCTATACCGTCAAGTATTTGAACCTCAACTTGCACATGATATCCCTCTACTCCCTTTAAACCAATACTCATTATTTTTGCTTCCTCGCTATTTAGT
>DLCS01000209.1:0-8850 GCA_002480735.1 Bacillaceae bacterium UBA7792
CCCATAGAGGTTAAATCTTTTTCTTCAGTTGTATCAGCTACTACAGCGTGGGTAACATAGGGTTCTGCATCCTCCACTCTTTCTTCGTTAATATCAATTCCTAAAATTTCCTGTCCAGCTTCGTTGAGCCTGCGGGCAACGCTTGTTCCGAATCTTCCTAGGCCAATAACTGCATATTGTTTAATAGCCATAGCTATAGCACACTCCTCTAATTTTGTTATCCAATCATAATATTACCTTTAGGATGTCGAAAGGCTTCTGTTTTTCGTCGTTTTGTAATAGCGAAAGCAATGGTTAATGGACCTAGTCTTCCAGCAAACATCGTTAAAATAATGAGAATTCTACCAGTAGGGGATAACTCAGGTGTCAACCCCATCGAAAGACCGACAGTACCAAATGCAGAGGTTGCTTCAAATAAATACATCATGAAACTATGACGTTGTTCAGTAATGCTAAGAATGATTGTCACCACAACAACGATAAGTACGCCACACATTGTGACAGTCAAAGCCTTTAAGATAGTCTCAGTGACAATTCTACGTTTAAATAAAACAACATCTTCTTTTCCACGGATTTGTGACCACATTGTAGCAACTAATACTGCGAAAGTTGTTATTTTTATACCACCTGCAGTGGAACCAGATCCAGCTCCAATAAACATTAAGAGAATTATTAAAAATAATGTAGAATGTGTTAAGTCACCGATAGCCAGTGTATTGGAACCTGCTGTTCTTGGTGTAACAGCTTGGTAAAAAGAACCTAATACTTTGCCCCATTCAGTTAAAGGACCAAGTGTTTTATCATTTCCAAATTCAAACAAAAATATCAAAATTGTAGCGCTTACCGTTAAAATAATTGTAGACGCTAAAACAATATTTGTATGAACGGAAAGTCTTTTAGTAACTCGATATTCATATAGTTCATTCATGACAATAAACCCCAAGCCTCCAATTGTAATGAGCACGCAAATTGTTAAAACGACGAATGGGTCATCTACATAAGCTGTCATTCCATTAAATCCGCCCATTAAATCAAAACCTGCATTATTGAAATTAGAAATTGCATGAAAAAAGCCAAAATACACAGCTTTTCCTATAGGCATATCAAAAGAAAAACGAATCGATAAAATAAGACCACCAATTATTTCAATCAATGCTGTAAAGAGCAGTATTCTCTTTACTAATTTAACAAGGCCAGCAATGGAAATATTATTAAATGCTTCCTTAAGCAAAAGTCTTTCTTTTAAAGATATTTTTTTCCCGAGTAGTAAAAATAACAATGTTGCAAATGTCATGAATCCTAAACCACCAATTTGGATTAGGCATAAAATGACTACTTCTCCGAAAACTGAAAAAGTATCACCTGTATCGACAACAATTAATCCCGTTACACAAGTTGCTGATGTAGCGGTGAATAATGCATCTAAAAACGAAAGTCCTTTTCCATCTTCTGTAGAAAGAGGCATCGTTAAAAGAAAAGTCCCGATGATAATAATAAGTGCAAAGCCAAGTACAAGAATTTTGGGAGGATTTAATGTGTTTCTAAAAGTGTTCATCTTGTTCTCCTCTATAGATGTTAAATTACTTGATTTTAAATATGCATAAAAAAAGACCAACTAAAAAAGCATGTAAATAATAGGAGAAAACATGCTAATAGGTGGTCGAATAGGACCTCCTTCGCTTTAGCCGACGAAGTTAGCTGACGGGTAGGATGGCGAAAGAGTTTCTCATCCTTTCTGCATGTGCAGAATTAACCCCAATATATTGGGTCCTCCGTTCTCAATGTTTGAGATTTGGCCAGTATTAAATTGAATGTGATTATTCTACGCCCATATTCTATTTTTTGTAAACCCCTATATGAATAGAAAAATACAATTATTTTTTTATTGGGAGCCAAATTTGCTCTTCGAATTCCAATTAGAAATAAAACCAAAAATTCACTTGATATTTTCGCACACTTTCTATTGACCATTATTAGACAATACGATATAATTTTTTAGTACACAACAGAAGGTGATTTGCCTAAATTGTGTATTGACGTGTGTTCGGAGGGAGGGAAAGAGAATGTCTAAAACCGTCGTTCGTAAAAACGAATCACTTGAAGATGCTCTTCGTCGTTTTAAACGTACTGTATCTAAATCCGGTACGATACAAGAAGCTAGAAAGCGCGAATTCTACGAAAAACCTAGTGTTAGACGTAAGAAGAAGTCTGAAGCTGCAAGAAAACGTAAGTGGTAAGAGAGGGTGTAATAATTGAGTCTTCTCGAGCGTTTGAATCAGGATATGAAACAGGCGATGAAAAATAAAGAAAAAGACAAACTCTCATCTATTCGGATGATTAAAGCATCGCTGCAGAACGAAGCAATTAAGCTTGGCGCCGAGCTGTCCGAGGATGATGAGCTTACAGTCCTTTCTCGTGAAGTAAAGCAACGCAAGGATTCCCTCCATGAATTTGAAAAGGCAGGTCGTTCAGACCTCGTTGAAAAAATTCGTACTGATTTGCAGTATGTGGAAGCATATATGCCTGAGCAGTTGACGGAAGATGAGGTCAATGCAATCGTTCAAGAGACAATTGCTGAAGTTGGCGCTACTTCTAAAGCTGAAATGGGAAAAGTGATGGCTGCGATTATGCCTAAAGTAAAAGGAAAAGCAGATGGATCACTTGTGAATAAACTTGTACAACAACACCTTTCATAAACGTAATAAGGCCATAGGGATTCCCCTTTGGCCTTTTTAATTTTAGGAAATCCATTCATAACGATACACAAGTATGTTAGATTTAAGATGGAATATTTTTTTGAAACTATTTTGCCACGAAAACGTAATACAAGTACACCTTTTATGTGAAGGGAGGGAAGTGAGTGATAAAGAAAATTAGACAGCTGTCCATCGTCCTTTCTTTTCTATTTGCCTTTCTCTTGATGCTTATCCCCTATCATGGCAATGCAAATAATGAGATCGTATACGTTGTTCCGATAGAAGAGACTGTTGAAAAGGGTCTATCTGCTTTTTTAAAAAGAGCTGTGGCTACTGCCGAGGAGGAAAATGCTAAGGCCATCATCTTCGAGATCAATACTCCTGGGGGCGCAGTTGATGCTGCCGGAGAGATTGGAAAACTATTATCTTCAGCTAATATTAAGACCGTTTCGTTCATCAACAAAGAAGCGCTGTCCGCAGGTGCGTACATTGCTTTGAATACGGATGAAATATATATGGTCCCCGGCTCAACAATGGGAGCAGCGGCTGTGATTGACACGCAAGGAAATGCTGCAGATCAAAAAGCGCAATCCTATTGGCTGAGCGCAATGAAAGGGGCAGCGGAACAGAATGGACGTGACCCGATCTTTGCTCAAGCAATGGCCGATTCGGATATTGATTTACCTGAATACGATGCGCCAAAAGGAAAATTATTAACCTTTACATCCGATCAGGCGGAAGAAGCGGGATACTCAGAAGGGACTGTGTCATCGCTTAATGAGGTATTGGCGAAAATAGGCTACCCTGATGCTGAGGTTCGTTCTCTCGACGAAAGCTTTGCTGAAAAGCTAGCGAGATTTATTACACATCCAATTGTTGTGCCTATTTTGCTATCGATAGGTAGTTTAGGGTTAGTGCTCGAATTATATTCGCCAGGTTTTGGAATCCCTGGATTTATGGGTCTTGGTTCATTATTGCTATTTTTCTATGGCCATTTAGTGGCTGGGCTCGCAGGGTATGAAACCATCATTTTATTCGTCCTTGGAATCGGATTTATTATTTTGGAATTTTTCATACCAGGCGGAATCGTAGGAACGATAGGTTTTGTTTCTATTTTGGGAAGCATTTTCTTGGCGACAGATAATTTTGTCCATATGGCCATATCTCTTTTGATAGCCATTGGAGTCGCTATCTTGGCATCCATCTTAATGTTAAAGGTGTTTGGTAAAAATATGAAAATATTTAAGAAGATTATATTAACTGATTCTACGAATACGGAAAGCGGATATGTTTCCAATAAGAATCGATTAGAGCTTATTGGACTTGAAGGATACACATTCACAGACCTACGTCCTTCTGGAACTGTAATCGTCCAGGATGAACGTATCGATGTCGTGAGTGAGGGCTCCTTTATCCTGAAAGACAAAAGGGTAAGGATTATTAAGGTTGAGGGAGCAAGAATTGTTGTCCGTGAAATCCCAGATTTAGATAAAAAAGAGTAAACGAGGAGGAAGAGAACATGACTTTTACAGCACCAACTGTATTTTTACTTGTGGCGATTGTACTTGGAATTATTCTAATCGCCGTTCTACTAACATTTGTACCTGTCATGCTGTGGATTTCAGCGCTAGCTGCAGGGGTAAGGGTTAGTATTTTCACCCTGGTTGGAATGAGATTACGAAGGGTTATTCCAAGCCGTGTCATTAATCCATTAATTAAGGCGCATAAGGCAGGAATTGATGTTTCCACCAATCAGCTGGAGAGCCATTATTTAGCCGGAGGAAATGTCGATCGAGTTGTCAATGCTTTAATCGCAGCACAAAGAGCGAATATTGAACTTTCCTTTCAGCGCTGTGCAGCGATTGACTTAGCTGGTCGTGATGTATTAGAAGCCGTACAAATGAGCGTTAACCCGAAGGTCATTGAAACTCCATTTATCGCAGGGGTGGCAATGGACGGAATTGAAGTAAAAGCAAAAGCAAGAATTACCGTAAGAGCCAATATTGAACGCCTCGTAGGGGGAGCCGGTGAAGAAACCGTTATTGCCCGTGTCGGCGAGGGGATTGTATCAACGATCGGTTCGTCTGATAATCATAAAAAGGTGTTAGAGAATCCAGATATGATTTCACGTACAGTATTAGCGAAAGGGTTGGATGCAGGTACTGCCTTTGAAATTCTCTCGATTGATATTGCGGATGTTGATATCGGTAAAAACATCGGGGCAATCCTGCAAACGGATCAGGCCGAAGCAGATAAGAAAATCGCCCAAGCAAAAGCAGAAGAGCGTCGGGCCATGGCGGTTGCAAATGAACAAGAGATGAAAGCAAAGGTAGAAGAAATGAGAGCGAAAGTTGTTGAGGCGGAAGCAACCGTACCGCTTGCTATGGCTGAAGCATTAAAATCAGGAAATATTGGTGTGATGGATTATTTAAATCTCCGTAATATTGAAGCTGATACGGATATGAGAGATTCCATTGGAAAATCGACAGATGATAAGAAGAAACATTAATAATCCCCAACACTAGAAGGGAGGTAACTCTCTTGGACTTTTTACTTGATAATCCATTTATCATTATTGTGCTCATTGGGATTATTTCCTCCCTATTCAAGAAGGGGAAGGAAGTCCCGGATCCTAAAAAAAGGAAGCCGAAGCCTTTTGTCGAAAGCATTCCTTTACCAAAGGATATTGTTAAGGAAATCAGACAAGAAGCAGCTAAGTATATGAAGCCGTTTGAGCAGGAGCAGCCCGTTCAAACATTACAGTCAGAATACAATGAGGTAAGAAAAAAAGCAGCAGAACAACCACCTGCCAAGTCCCCTGTTCTAGAGGAGAGTTATTCGGGTATGATGCATACGCCTTTTGCTCAGGAAATAGGCGACATCCCTCTACAAGCGGAATCTAGAGAAGGGCTTGCTGTTGATAAGAAAAAACTTGCCGATGCGGTTATTTGGGCAGAAATACTTGGACCTCCAAGATCCAAGAAGCCACATCGAACGATGAACTTCAGATCTTAATAAAATGTTATGTAGGCATCTACCAGTTAAGGAGTGAGAAACTGGTAGATGCTTTATTTATGTCGAAATTTGCTTAGCGTATATTTTCCGCGTTTTTCTGCCGGACCTCCTTAATGAGTATTTGTATTGTTTCGAATAAAAGATTTTGATTTTTCTAAATATTTGGTATAATATTATTCTAATCATGATACAGTATTATGTGATACTGATTGAATGACATTAGTAACCCACAATGACTTACATAAAGAAATCAAATAGAAAGGAGAATTTTTAATAGAACGATGTTGCACAGAATTCCGAGCCGCTAATCAAAGGATTCAATTCGAGCACAGAATGTAAAAAGGAGGAAGTAGAATGACAGTCAAAATTGAAGTACAAACATTTTTCCACTTTATTAATGGAAAATGGGAGCCGAGCACAAGCCAAGAAACTTTTGATGTCTTTAATCCGGCAACAGGAGAGCTGGCTGCTAAGGTAGCCAAAGGAACGGTTGAAGACATTGATCGGGCAGTAAAAGCAGCCCGTGCGGCCTATGATCAAGGGGATTGGAAAACTATGAAGCCGGGGGATCGGGCAAATGTATTGAATATGATTGCTTATCAGATTGTGCAGCATGCCGAAGAACTGGCTTTTCTGGAAGCAATCAGCTCTGGCGGCACCGTTCGCCGAATCTCGAGCAATGATATTTTACAAACGGCCGACCTGTTCCAAACCATGGCCAAGTTAATTGTTGAGTATCCATTCTCTGAAACTCTGCCAATTCCACCATTCCCTGGACCAGTGCAAAACTTCATTTGGCGGGAACCAGTCGGTGTGTGTGCAGCAGTGACCCCTTGGAACCTGCCAATGATGATTGCAACTTGGAAAATTGCTCCTGCACTTGCCATGGGGAACACGATCGTGCTCAAGCCTGCAAGCTACACACCACTTTCCACATTAAAGCTCGCTGAAATTATTTCAACCGTTGTACCTCCAGGAGTTATCAATGTCGTCGCAGGACCAGGCAGCGAGGTTGGTGAGGCCCTCGTTACACACCCTCAAGTTGATAAGGTTGCATTTACCGGGTCCACTGAAGTGGGTAGGAGGATTATGTCACTTGCTGCTGGTACCATTAAGAAAACAACCCTTGAGCTCGGCGGTAAATCACCAAATATTCTTTTGGAGGATGCCGATCTAGAACTCGCTCTTCCTGGAAGTCTATTTGGCGTATTCCTTCATTCTGGACAGCTTTGCGAATCTGGCACCCGCCTATTTGTCCCGGATAAAATTTATGACCAAGTGGTTGAAGGGCTTGTTGGCCTAGCAAGCAAATTAAAGCTCGGAAATCCACTAGACCCTGCCACTGATGTTGGGCCGGTTATTTCGAAGAAACAAAAGGAAACTATCCTCTCTTATATTGAAGCTGGTAAGCAAGAAGGAGCTACAATTGTCCTTGGAGGCGAGGAGGTAACGGTTCCTGGCTGTGAAGGCGGACACTTTATTGCGCCAACTATTTTTACAAATGTAACAAATGATATGAAAATTGCCCAAGAGGAAATTTTTGGGCCGGTATTGTGCGTAATCCGCTACAGCGAACTTGATGAGGCGATACGCCTAGCAAACGATACGATTTATGGCCTTGCTGCTGGTGTTTGGACCCGTGATGTCAATAAAGCATATGAGGTGGCCCGTGAGCTTCAGGCCGGTGTGGTTTGGATTAATGACTGGCATATGCTTCGCAATGATGCTCCATTTGGCGGCTATAAGCAAAGCGGAGTCGGCCGCGAAATGGGTAAAGAATCCCTCGATGCTTATTCACAGGTGAAACATGTGCATACTTCGATGACCTCGGAGCTGGAACGGCGCCCGTGGTACGGAATCTTGTTCGGTCAAAATTAAAGAAGAGGTGAAAAGATAATGAAAACAACCCTATCACAATTTAACTTACGTACGGCTATTAATTCCGGTTCTAATTCGAGAGCGCTGGTTCCAAGTTTATTTGCAGGAATGGGAGCAAAGCGAATCCTTCTGCTAAGTGACAGAGGGTTGGAGCAGGCCGGAGTCGTTGAAAAAGTGGCCTCTATTTTTGAATTGACAGGGAATGGGTCCGGTCCGCAAATCGTTGGCAAGTTCCTAGATATTGCTCAGGATGCAGAAAGCCGTTTCGTCAATGATGCCGCAGCTTTCGCTCGTGAAATTGGAGCAGACAGCTTGCTCGCTGTCGGCGGTGGAAGTGTGCTTGATACCGTAAAAGGGGTTAAATATGCTCTGCATAATAGACTTTCTGATATCAAGACGGCGATTACTGGCGGCTTCTTGTATGAGTCCTTCCCTAAGGCGGCCCAATATATGAACATTCCGCATATTGCGATTCCGACAACAGCGGGGACGGGTTCTGAGGTTTCGCCAATCGCAGTGATTTTTAACGAAGACATTCAAATGAAAACCAATATTATTAATCCATTTTTAAGTGCGGATATCGCCATTTTGGACCCGGAATTAACCGTTGGCTTGCCTCCAATAATTACTGCATTCACTGGGTTTGATGCTTTAACCCATGCGATTGAGGCGCTTGCTTCACCAACCGCAACGGGCTTAACAGATGCTCATGCGCTACATGCCATCCGTTTGATTGAAAAAAATCTGCCAATAGCCGTAAGTAATGGTGGAAATGTGGCTGCACGCAGCGATATGCTTCAAGCAAGCTTGATGGGAATCACCGCATTCAGCTTTGCATTGAATGCGATCCCAGTTCATAACTTGGCCCATGCGTATGGAGCGCTGTTCCGTATTCCACACGGCTTGGCAAACGCTGTGTTCTTGCCGGTAGTAATGGAAATGATTCCACAGCTTTATCTTCCAAGGGCGACTGAATTGGCGCAAGCACTGGATATCGATGTGAAAGGTGACACCCCGGATACCGCATTAGCCAAAGCGATAGAGAAAATTCGCCTGCTTCAACAAAAAGTGGACCTGCCAACTGATTTCAGCGAGTTTAATATTAGTGAACAAGCAATGGAACAAACTGTTCCTGCGGTCATGAAAGACCCCGCTGCATTGAACTTCCCAATGCCTCCTGAGCTGATCGCCGCCATTGGACAGAAGGTAGTTCCATTGACTGTAAAATAAAGGCTCTTTTCTATTAAGGACATTCCAGAAC
>DLCS01000209.1:8980-11197 GCA_002480735.1 Bacillaceae bacterium UBA7792
TAAGGACATTCCAGAACCACAATCCGTGCGAAAACAGCCAAAATAAATGATGTCGAAGATAAAGAAGGTTCAGGTGTTAAAAGTATCCAGGCGGAGGATCTTTCGAATCGCTTACCATTTACTCCATTTCATTTTGAGGGAGGCATTTGAAGATGGCATTAAATCATCAGAATGTTCCAGTGTTTGATGCTGTGGTCGTTGGTGCTGGTTTTTCGGGATTGTATATGCTTCACCGACTACGGGAGGCGGGCTATTCAGTTCGGGTGTATGAAGCGGCCGAAGATGTCGGTGGCACTTGGTATTGGAACCGCTATCCAGGTGCCCGTTGTGACATCGAAAGTATCTACTATAATTACACCTTTTCAGAAGAGATTTTGAACGAATGGACATGGTCATCTAGGTACGCTGAGCAGCCAGAAATATTAAGCTACATCAATTTTGTTGCTGACAAATTGGACCTAAGGCGTGACATCCAGTTCAAGAATCGGGTAGCTGCCGCCCGCTACGATGAACATAATCGCAACTGGGAGATTCGCTTGGAGAATGGAACGTTAGTTACTGCAGAGTACTTTATCACGGCAATAGGCGCTCTTTCTGCCTCTAACATCCCAAAATTTAAGGGATTGGACAGCTTCAAAGGGGAGATGTACCACACCGGTAGATGGCCACATGAAAAAGTGTCTTTTAGCGGCAAGCGTGTCGGTGTAATTGGAACCGGATCAAGCGGAATCCAAGCAATTCCCGTAATCGCCAAAGAAGCGGGCCATCTGACCGTTTTTCAACGGACACCTCAGTATAGCTGTCCAGCGCAAAATCATCCGTATGACACTGAAGTGAAGTTCAAGACGAGGGAAAATTACGATGAGATCAAACAGCTCATGCAATACTCGATGCATGGCATACCATCTGGACCACAGCTGCGCTCGGCATTGGAAGATACCCCTGAAGAACGAGAGCGTCAATATGAAGAGGCTTGGCAGGAGGGCGGGCTCTTCAGCATGCTGTATAGGTACAATGACATCCATAGGCTTCCCGAAGCCAATGAAACCGCAGCGGCATTTATCCGCAACAAGATCAAACAGTTGGTTCATAACCCTGAAAAAGCACAAAAACTGATGCCAACCTACTACTATGGAACGAAACGACCCATTCTCGACACAGACTATTATGAAACATATAACCGCGACAATGTCTCCCTCGTGGATATAAAGGCAGAGCCTATTGAGGAAATGACCTTAAATGGAATCAGGACAACTGAAGCCGATTATGAATTGGACGTCATTATATTTGCGACTGGGTTTGACGCGATGACAGGTCCTTTATTTAAAATGGATATTCGCGGTAAAAATGATGTGTCACTTAAGGACAAATGGGCAGATGGTGCCGAACTGAAAACCTTCCTGGGACTTGCCACGTCTGGTTTCCCAAATATGTTTATGTTAACCGGTCCGCAAAGTCCATCAGTCCTTAGCAACATGCTGATTTCGATTGAGCAGCATGTGGAATGGGTGGCTGATTGCATTGATTATCTTCGTAAACATCGTTTGGAAGCGTTCGAGGCAACCGTGGAAGCCGAAGAATTTTGGAGCCAGCAATGCCATGCCCTTGCTGAAATGTCGCTTTTAACCAAGACGGATTCGTGGTATATGGGAGCGAATATCGAGGGCAAGCCAAGGGGATTTCTTGCCTTTCCTGGTGGAGTCGGACTGTATCGCTTGCTTTGTGATGATGTGGCAGCCAGGGGCTATGAAGGATTTACCTCGTCGTTAGCTCCGAATGCCACTGATAAAGGTTTAGTTAAGGAAGGATTTTTCAAGAAGAATATTGACCCGCAAGCATGGTTCATTTTAAAGCAATTAGAATCTACTGGTATGCCGCCGATGGAGATGCTAACCCCTGAATTAGCAAGGATGGCTGATTTCCGCCTTCTGGCAGGAGTCCCAGAAGAAGTACAGAAGGTAGAAAACAGGACGATTCCGGTAGCAGGAGGAGAAATCTCTGTGCGGATTTATTCGCCAGCCGGAGAAGGGCCATTCCCAGCTTTGGTTTACTATCATGGCGGAGGCTGGGTGATCGGCAATTTGGACACGGTCGATGTGCCATGCCGCATGTTGGCAAACAGGGCTGGTTGTGTTGTCATCTCCGTTGATTACAGATTAGCTCCTGAGCATAAATTCCCGACTGCTGCTGAAGATGCGTATGCGGCCGTTGCGTGGG
>DLCS01000076.1:0-597 GCA_002480735.1 Bacillaceae bacterium UBA7792
ATTACGAATCCCGAATTGAGCGAGCTCTCTCGCAATTGGCAGGGTCATACCTACAATCCCGCCCTTTGATGCACTGTAGGAGGCTTGCCCAATTTGTCCTTCAAAAGCTGCCACAGATGCCGTATTGATGATAACCCCTCTTTCCCCTTCTTCATTTGGCTCATTCGATGTCATTTTTTCAGCCGCTAGCCTAATCACATTAAAGGTGCCAATTAGGTTGACCTCAATGACTTTTTTGAAACGGCTCAGATCATGCGGTCCCTTTTTGCCAACGACTCTCTCGCCAATTCCTATTCCAGCACAGTTTACAGCTACATGAACAGCGCCAAACTTTTCTATTGTTTGATTAAGGGCGACTGCTACTTCCTCTTCGCTCGCCACATTGGCTTTGACAAAAAGCGCACGATCGGAACCTATTTTCTCAACAAGAGCAGCTCCTTTTTCCTCGTTCATATCAATGATTGTAGCAAAGCCACCATTTTCAACAATGCGCAAAACAGTTGCTTCTCCAAGACCTGATGCTCCTCCTGTTACTACAGCTACTGTATCTTTTAATTTCATATCCTCTTTCTCCTCCTATCTAAACCTAACTCTCTT
>DLCS01000076.1:778-4632 GCA_002480735.1 Bacillaceae bacterium UBA7792
TTTTAGAGGATCAGTTCCTCCAGTTTCAATCATTTCCCCCCTATTCTCCTATAAATACCTTACTGAGCCCATTATAACATGGATTATTCTTAATTTTCAGTATATTTATTGTAAAATAAAAACAGCCATAAGGACTGTTTCTATTCTTTATCTGCGGTGTTCACCATGATCCCAGCTACCTGGGTTAATCGATCATAAAACGGTTTTCCAGCTGGGTTGTCAAATAGGCCAATCTCTTCAAAAGCCTCACGCATGCAACGGAGCCAGCATCTTGCTCTCTTTGGTGTAATTTCGAACGGAAGATGCCGCTGCTGCATCGCTGGAGGACCGAACTCTTGACTGTAAAGGGCAGGGCCTCCAAGAAATTGTGGAAGAAATAGCTTCTGCTTTCTTTTAATTTCCTCCATGTCCCCTTCAAAAAGTGGCCGTAGCTCCGGGTCAGCATATACTTTTGGATAGAAAGCATTCACAAGTCGATCAATCGTTTCTTGTCCACCGATCTCTGAATAAAGTGTCTTAAATTTATATTCCATTTCCCATCACCTCAATATATTAACCACCATTATAGAATTAAATAGGAAATCATTTTGTGATCTATGTCACACCACTAGCTTTATGATGCACAAAACAATTCTTTAGAAAGCCACTCCTGCACAATAGTGGTACAAGGATTTTTCTTCTCCAAAAGTTTTGAAAAATTTCTAAATAAGATATTAAAATTTTGTAAAAATTCTGATATAATGGAAAAATAACTATAAATCCTTCTCCCCTCATCCTTTCCCGCCGTACTGTTTATCCCATAATTAAATATAACCAAAGGAGGTTCATCTATGTACAAAATTAAAGAAAAGGAAAAGCTATTCATTTACACTGGTCCAGATGGGTCTGGGCGAAAGACAATTGCAAAAATGGTTGCTACGATGTTCGATATGGAAACTGTCCTCTCCTATACGACACGTCCTCCCCGTCATTATGAAGTAAATGGTGAAGACTATCATTTTGTCGATGTTGAGAGTTTTAAAAGAATGGAAGAGAATCAGGAGTTTCTAGAGTCTGTGGAAATAGACGGCTTCCATTACGGAATTCGTGAGGAGGATATTGTAAAGGCTTTTGAATCCCATAATCTCGTCTATTTAACCTTGAATCCTCAAGGGACAGAGAAGCTAAAGGGCATGTATGGAGATCGTGTTATGCGATTATTCATATACGCTAACCGTGATACCGTAATCGAAAGACAAAAGGAGCGCGGCGATAGCGAGGAAGATATTAAACGCCATCTTGATCATTATCAAGAAATTATGGCGTATAAAGATAGCTGTGAATACGTTTTTGAGAACTTTGATTCACCACAGGTTTCCTTCCAAGTAAGCGAAGTGATTGAACAGTTCCTTGAGCGTGATATCATTATTACAGACTATTAATCCTTAAAACGAACGTTACTCCTTATTGGAAGTGCATGACGAGCAATCATTGTCAATGCATTTGCATTAAGGAGTAACGTTCTTATTATTTGTAGGAAAGCTTTTAGAAAAGTGCCCCTATTTATGAATGTACACTTCCGTCCCAATTGGTACTCTTGATGACAAATCCAAGACATCGCGATTATACATGCGGATGCAGCCGTGAGAGACCTTTTTACCAATTGAAGAGGGATTATTCGTTCCATGAATCCCATAATGGGGTTTTGATAATCCCATCCAAAGAACTCCAAATGGACCACCTGGATTTTTCTGTTTGTTGATGATTTTATAGGTTCCTCCAGGTGTAGGAGTTAGTATTTTCCCCACTCCAATCGGATAGGACTTGATAAGCCTGCTTCCATCAAAGAGTTTAAGTAGATGCTTGGAGGTCGAAACATCTATCCACTTGACCAAGGTAAATCACCCCATTTTTAATACTATTCTACGGGGGATACAAAATTTTGTTCTTCCCTATCAATGAAACTACAAATCTTTCGACAGCTATTTACAAAGTCGAAACAAGACCCTATAATATGTTCTACATGATAATCAACGCATTCACTCATATAATCGCGGGGATATGGCCCGCAAGTTTCTACCGGAGTACCGTAAATACACCGACTATGAGTGAGCAATGGGGATACATCTATTTTGTAGGTGTTTATTCCATTTCCTTCTAAGGCAAACCTGAAGGTCATTGACTCACTCATTTTTTGAGGGTGCAATGATTTCAGGTTTTTTATTTTGACTAGGAGGAAAAATGATGGACTTACTCAAACAAAAGATTCAGTCAGAAGGCAAAGTATTATCCAATCAAGTATTGAAGGTGGATTCGTTCTTAAATCACCAAATTGACCCCGTATTGATGGTCGAAATTGGGAAAGAATTTGCAAGGCGGTTCCAATCTGAACGAATTACTAAGGTATTAACAATTGAGTCATCGGGGATTGCCCCTGGTTTGATGGCGGCACTGGAGCTCCAAGTCCCGGTAGTGTTTGCCAGAAAAAGAAAATCACTGACCCTTGTAAACGACCTGCTGACAGCAACGGTCCATTCTTTTACGAAAAATGAAACAAATGAAATCTCCGTTTCTAGCAAATTCATCGCTTCAGACGATAGGGTTTTAGTTATAGATGATTTCTTAGCGAATGGTCAAGCTGCCCTTGGCTTAGCTGAGATTGTAAATCAAGCTGGTGCTGAAGTAGCAGGATTTGGGATTGTGATTGAGAAATCCTTCCAGGAAGGCGGTCAACTGCTTCGGGAAAAAGGCTATAAAGTAGAATCCCTTGCCCGAATCTCCTCTTTGGAAAATGGAGAGGTAGCCTTTTTAGAGGAATTGGAGGTTGCTCTGTCATGAATACAAATCTATTAAAGACCGCATCGTTAGGCATCCAGCATGTGCTTGCCATGTACGCAGGAGCTGTAATTGTTCCGATTATTGTCGGTACTTCTCTCGGTCTGACAGCAGAGCAGTTAACCTACCTTGTTTCTATCGATATTTTTATGTGTGGAGTCGCTACCATTCTTCAAGTTTGGAAGAATAAGTTTTTCGGAATTGGACTACCAGTCGTTCTTGGCTGTACCTTTACGGCTGTGGGGCCAATGATTGCCATTGGCGGCGAGTATGGGATTTCCGCTATTTACGGGTCAATCCTTGTTTCAGGCTTAGTGGTTGTTCTTATCTCGACATTTTTTGGAAAGCTCGCCCGTTTCTTCCCTCCAGTTGTAACAGGCTCAGTGGTAACGATTATCGGAATTACCTTAATTCCTGTTGCCATGAATAATATGGCGGGTGGACAAGGGAATGAAAATTTCGGAGCTATCTCGAACATTTCACTAGCATTTGGTACACTCTTATTTATCATTCTTTTGTACCGATTTGGTAAAGGGTTTATGCGTACGATTGCGATCTTAATTGGATTGCTTGCCGGTACAGCTGCAGGATTTTTTATGGGTATGATAGATTTCACCCCAGTCTTAAAGGCTTCCTGGCTTCATTTGCCACAGGTTTTCTATTTTGGGATGCCATCCTTTCATGCATCTGCCATTCTTACGATGACCATTGTCGCTGTGATCAGTCTTGTCGAGTCTTCTGGTGTTTATTTCGCCCTCGGAGATATCACCAATCGAAAACTAACAGAAAAGGATCTTTCAAATGGTTACCGGGCAGAAGGGCTTGCGATTATACTTGGCGGATTCTTTAATGCATTCCCATATACAACCTACTCTCAGAACGTCGGACTTTTGCAGCTGTCCGGGGTAAAACGTAATAATGTCATTTATACTGCCGCTGGGTTCCTTATTTTGATCGGATTCGTTCCCAAAATCGGTGCCTTTACAACAGTCATTCCTACTCCAGTTCTGGGTGGTGCAATGGTTGCGATGTTCGGTATT
>DLCS01000076.1:4783-10807 GCA_002480735.1 Bacillaceae bacterium UBA7792
ACTTCGCTTCACAGGAAAATTTGCTCATTGTAGCTTGCTCGATTGGGATGGGTCTTGGGGTTACGACTGTACCAGCTATTTTTGACCATCTCCCTGAGGGTATGCATATCTTAACGAGCAATGGCATTGTAATTGGAAGCTTGACAGCGATTATTTTAAACATCGTCTTTCATTTAGCACCGTCACGAACTAAAAAAATGCACGCTGTTGAGGAACAGCACGCATCATAGAAGTAAAGCGGGTCTATCCTTTTCATAGACCCGCTATTTAATTTTGCGTTAGTACAGCATTTAAGCCAAGGAATTAATGCACGGACGTTTTCTCAAACGGCCAAGCAGGCAGGTTTTTTCGGAGTGGCTTGTCTTCTCGATAGCCTAATGCATACTCTCCCTGCATAATTGTGTGAATTTCTCGTGTTCCTTCATAAATGACAGGTGCTTTCGAATTCCGTAAATAGCGTTCGACCGGAAATTCATCTGAATACCCATTTGCTCCATGAATTTGGACGGCATCATTGGCTGCTTCAAATGCGGCATTACAGGCAATCCATTTGGCAAGAGACGTTTCCTTCGTATTTCGTATGCCCTTGTTCTTCAACCATCCCGCTTTAAAAACTAATAATCTGGAAATTTCTAAGTTCGCGCTCATCTTCGCAATCATTTGCTGCACGAGCTGATGACGACCAATTTCCGTTCCAAAGGTTTGTCGTTCATGGCAATATTTCAAACTTGCTTCTAAGCTTGCTGAAATTAAGCCAACAGCACCCGCAGCAACCGTAAATCTGCCATTATCAAGCGCCGACATTGCAATTTTGAAGCCTTCTCCCTCTTCCCCTATTCTATTTGCAACAGGAACCTTCACATCTGATAAAAATACCTCACCAGTATTCCCAGCACGGATTCCGAGCTTTCCTTTGATCGCCTTCGTCTCCACTCCCTCAAACGTTCGCTCAACAACGAAAGCAGATATCCCCTTATGGGCAAGACCTGGGTCTGTCTTGGCAAAAATTAAGAAATGATCAGCGACATCACAGAGTGAAATCCATGTTTTTGAGCCATTTAGAATATAATGGTCCCCTGTTAGAACGGCAGTTGTGTTCATTGCTGCTACGTCTGAACCTGCATTGGGTTCAGTTAACCCGAAAGCCCCAATCTTTTCCCCCTGTGCTTGAGGGACTAAATATTTCCACTTTTGTTCTTCTGTTCCCCATTGTAAAAGTGTCATGCTATTTAGTCCGGTATGAACGGATACGGCTGTTCGATAAGCGGTATCTCCCCTTTCCAGCTCCTCACAAACAATCGCAAGGGTGTTGTAATCCATACCTGCTCCACCATATTCCTCTGGAATACAGACCCCCATTAGCTGTAAATCTGCTAGCTTTTTCAACACGCTTGGTTCAAAATGTCCTTGCCGGTCCCATTCGCGCATATTAGGAATGATTTCCTTATCAACAAACCTTCTAAGCATCGACTTCACACTTTCCTGTTCCTCCGTTAATTCAAAATTCATCACAAAAACCTCCCAAAAATCCATGTTGTCTAAATATTTCTACTTTTCAGCGGGTATATCCTACCTCAAACTGCAAATATTTGGGATAGATACTTTTCGAACAAGAAGGGATTCGATTGCAGGATAGTGACTTAACGGTCCCATTTGGATCACTTTTGAACCGAATTTTCGGCAGGTTCGGCTCACTTCTGAAAGGAGCAACCCTGAAAAAAGCAAATACGGAACAACAATCACCCGCCCGGTTGTATTTGTCAGTTGTCTATTCAACCCACAAGTAAAGCTTGGCTCAGCTGCCGCGAGATAACAGGTGGAAATCGATTCGATTTTGATTCGTTTTCTCAGCATATTTTCAATTTGGGCAAAGGCTTGATAAATGTCTGGATCACTGCTGCCACGTCCAACAATTAAGATCGAGTCATTTCGTTTCAAATCAATTATCGACTCATGTATTAATTCGACAATCCCGTCGACAATTTCTTCTTGTACCCCAAGTGCATTCAGAAGTTCAATACGTATTTGGGGGTATTTCTGTTTCCATCTCTTTACATTGTCGGGAATGTCTCGTTTCATATGCCCTGCTGCAAGAAGGAAAATTGGAATGACCGTAATGTCTGTTGCCCCTTGTTGAATACAGCGTGCAAACCCTTCATCCATTGATGGTTCTGACAGTTCTAGAAAACTTATTTCTTGAATCGGCAGTGGGGCTTTCATCATAATTTTTTGTAAAAAGCTTCTCGCCTCAAGCTCTCCTTTTTTCGAACGGGTACCATGGGCAACATAAAGAACAGCCTTCATACGACCTGCCTCCTAGCCTTCAATGGCTGGAAACAGAAGATTCACTTCTTCATGAAACCAGCTCAACGAGTCACTTAAACGAACGACCTCCCCGATGATGATCATACTAGGATTCGATATATGTGCTTTTTTTACATTCGCTTCAATTGTTTCTAACGTTCCGATCACCGTTCTCTGCTCAGCCAATGTTCCCCAATGAATAAGGGCGATTGGGGTCTGCGGTGATTTCCCATTCTTTATTAAATTTCTAACAATGGAGGGCAAATGGGAGACTCCCATATAGACACAGATCGTATCAACCGCTTTAGCCAAGTGGGACCACTCTTGCCCCTTCGCCATAAGATCTGCTTCGTGCCCAGTAATGAAGGCAAAGCTTTTGCTCAAATGTCGATGAGTGACAGGGATTCCTGCATAAGCTGCTGCACCAATTCCAGCCGTTATGCCTGGAACCACTTCAAATGGAACGTGGTTCACCGTACATGCATAAGCTTCTTCACCGCCACGTCCAAAGACGAATGGATCTCCTCCTTTTAGGCGGACGACATGACAACCTTTCTTCGCATATTTTACGAGTAGACGATTAATGCTCTCCTGTTTCATCGTATGAGCATGTGGTCGTTTGCCGCAATATATAAGGAGGGCTTTCTCACTGGCATATTGAAGGAGTTCCCTGTTCACCAGCCGGTCGTACATAATAACATCTGCCTGCTGTAAATATCGGAGCCCTTTTACCGTAATCAGCTCAGGATCTCCTGGCCCAGCGCCAACTAAATATACCTTGCCAACCATCGGATAACGCCTCCTTTAACTAGGAATAATTTCCTTCCCCTGCAAAAATTCAATAATCGTCGCAACTGCATCTTCCACCCTGATTTCATGTGAAGCAATCGTTAATTCTGGATCTTCCGGTCGTTCATACGGGCTATCAATGCCTGTAAAACCTTTGATTTCACCACGGCGAGCCTTTTTATAAAGCTCTTTCGGATCCCGCCTTTCACATTCTTCAATGGGACAATCAATAAAGATTTCGAAAAATTCTCCATCAGGATAAAGAGCTCTCACCTGTTCACGATCGGTTTTGATTGGAGAAATAAAAGCCGATATGACAATGGTACCACTCTCGACAAATAGCTTTGCAACTTCGCCAATACGCCGAATATTTTCGGTACGATCCCGATTTGAAAAGCCCAGATCCTTATTGAGACCGTGTCTAATGTTATCCCCGTCAAGAACATATTCCTTGATGCCTTGGCGAAATAACTCATGAGAGACGGCATTGGCGATCGTGGATTTCCCAGAACCGGATAGACCTGTGAACCATAGAACACAGCTGCGATGGCCATTTTGAGCGTGTCGATCCCATTTGGATACGGTTTGCTTATGCCATGTTAGGTTTGTCACTTGCAATTCTCTCCCCTCCTCAAACAGTAGATTTCTCCTTTAGCCCTTCAATGAGCACCTCAACTACTTCCTTGCGGCTGAATGTCGATGGTGGAAACGTTCCCGACCGCAATAGCTCCCTCACCTTTGTCCCAGATAGAATGACACGATCATCTTTTCCATGAGGACATGTCTTCTCTGAGCTCATCCCATCACATTTGTAGCAATAAAAACTGTGCTCGAAGAATAATGGCTTAATCCCAAGTTCATCCTCCGTAAAATCACTAAATATCCTTTGGGCATCGTACGTGCCATAGTAATTGCCTACACCAGCATGATCTCTGCCGACAATAAAATGCGTACAGCCAAAGTTTTTGCGAGCAATGGCATGAAAAATCGCTTCTCTCGGCCCCGCATACCTCATTGCTGCTGGGTACACACCTAGGTGAACTCTTTCAGTAGGATAATAGTTTTCGAGCAAGACCCGATAACTTTTTAACCGAACATCAGCTGGAATATCATCTGCTTTCGTTTCACCTACAAGCGGGTTGACAAACAGACCGTCCACAGTTTCAAGCGCTGCCTTTTGAATATATTCATGGGCGCGGTGAATCGGATTTCTCGTTTGAAAACCAACAATTGTCCTCCACCCTTTTGCAGCAAAAAGTGCTCGCGTTTCCTTCGGCTCAAACCATACGTCTGAGGAACTCCCTTTATCCACTTTCTTCACTAGGGTAATGTCACCTGCCACATAGACAGTGCCCCGTTCAAAAAGGCGCTTCACTCCAGGGTGAGCAAGCTCATTTGTTTGGTAGACACGAATCGCTTCCCTTTCTAAATCGGGTTCATACCATTCTGAAACGCGAATGACCCCATACGTATCACCATTAAATTTTAGCTTGTAATATTCTCCTACCGTTAAAGTGCTGGCGATAGCTGTAGACACTGGTAAAGTAATCGGAATCGACCAAACGAGCCCATTATGAAGTCGCATCCTTTCTAGGACAGAATCATAGTCTTTTTTCCCGAGAAAGCCCCTCAGAGGGCTATAAAGTCCGATCCCTATAAGCTCAAGATCACTTAAGGCAACCGCATCAATCGGTATGCTCATGTGGATCGAATCTGTTTCAAGATTTGGGTCAAATAATTGCACAAGTTCTCCTCCATGAGGAGCTGGTAATTGGGTCAATTTTCTCCCTTCCTTTCAATAACATTGCTCGTTAACGCCATTTCAGCATCCTTTCTTGTTTGCAAAAACACCACACCGAACACTGAGATCAGGACACCTATGACGACGACAATCGGATAAAAATTATGCTCAATCAAAATTTGAATCAAAGTATAGGACAAGACCATCGAGATTAATGGGGAAACGATCCACACGGTAAAGAGCTGCATCACGACTTGCTTTTTTAATACGGACAGACCTTCCTTCACAAATCCGATTCCAATAATGGAACTTGTGGTAATCTGAGTTAACGGAACGGGGATACCATAGATCGAGGCAATCGTGACGATACTCGCTCCTGTACCCGATATAAGGCAGCCGTCCTCGAGCCGAATCGAGGTGATTCTTTTGCCGTTCGTTTCTAACACCTTCGCCCCTAAGAACAGGGCACCGAATGCAACGAATAGCCCACCAAGTAAAATTCCGCTTTCTATCGACATCACACCTGCCCCAACTAACGGACCAACCGCATTAGCAACATTGTTCATCCCTGCGGAAAAAGCTTCAAACATCCCAGTGACAATCAAGAGTAATGGAAGAATTTTAACGGCAACCTGCGTTCTTAAAAGCCCTTGAAATGGCTTCACCTTCAACACGAGCTGCCCTATAATCGCAAGTAGGAAGGCCAAGAATGGTGTTAAAAACCAAAATAAAATAATCCATGCTATTTTTTCGAGAAAAATGGTTTGATAAACGAGCCCCGCACCTATAATCGAGCCAACGACTACTTCGCTCGTAGATAAGGGAATCCCTAATATATTGGCTAAAAAAAGGGATAGTGCCGCTGAAAACAATACAATGATCGAAATGGCAATGGTGAAGGTTTCACTTGGAATAATTCCATTTCCTAATGTTTTGACTACTTCCCCTCCGCCAAAATAAGCGCCGAGAAAAACAGCGAAAGCACAAAGTAGTAACGCCATTCTCCTTTTGACAACGCCAGAACCGTAGGCGATTCCCATCGATGCCGCTGCCCCGCTGGCACCGATATTCAATGCAAAAAAAGGTCCGATGAGAATGGCGCTGATGCTCAAAACTATTCAACCTCCTCTAACTTGAATGAAGACCACACTCGGTTTTTCTCCAACCTGACCATCGTCCTGCACGAGGGT
>DLCS01000076.1:10901-11355 GCA_002480735.1 Bacillaceae bacterium UBA7792
GTCCTTTGTGACCGCTACGGTGCACGGAAAACAGCCGATGCTCGGATAATGATGATCATGAAGCTTGTTATATGGAAGATGATGCTTTCGGATATACGACCATACATCCTCCCACGTCCAATGAATCAATGGACAGATTTTAATGTTTTTGAATTTTTCATCCCTATTTAAAAACTCTGTATTCGCTCTTGTAGGCGATTGTTCCCTGCGCAGCCCCGATATCCAGGCATCCTTTGTTGATAACACTTCCTGTAATGGAATGACTTTGCGAATGTGACAGCATTGATTTGGCTCCCTTTTCCACAAGGCTGTACCATATTGTGCCGATTGCTCATCTAGGGTGAGCCGGGGCTTCTTTTTCTCGATGAAGAGGCTCGGAAATCGTCTTTCAATGGCTTCAATGACTTCATATGTTTCAGGAAAATGAAGGTCCGTATCCAGGAAGACAATATGT
>DLCS01000097.1 GCA_002480735.1 Bacillaceae bacterium UBA7792
TTCCGATCTGACGGGATAAGCCTTCAATCTTAATATCCATTTGAAGAGCTGTGACCCCTTTTGCCGTTCCAGCTACCTTAAAGTCCATATCCCCGAGATGATCCTCCATCCCTTGAATATCGGTCAAAACAGTATAATGTTCACCTGACTTAACAAGTCCCATGGCAATTCCAGCAACAGGGGCCTTGATTGGTACACCCGCATCCATCATCGCCAATGTACTCGCACAAATGCTAGCCTGTGAGGTAGAACCGTTAGACTCCAGAACCTCTGAGACAAGACGAATCGTATATGGAAAGTCACTTTCCGGTGGGATAATTGGTTCTAATGCACGTTCTCCAAGAGCACCATGTCCAATTTCTCGGCGACCTGGTCCTCTAATTGGTCCGGTTTCCCCCACGCTAAAGCTTGGGAAATTATAGTGATGCATAAAGCGTTTTTCCTCTTCAAGTCCCAAACCATCAAGGATTTGAACATCACCTAGCGCTCCAAGGGTACAAATGCTTAATGCTTGAGTTTGTCCACGTGTAAATAAGCCTGAGCCATGGGTACGTGGCAATATGCCAACTTCAGAGGAGAGCGGGCGAATTTCATCTGGGTTACGACCATCAGGACGAACCTTCTCTTCTGTGATTAAGCGTCTTACTTCCCCTTTTACAAGCTTGTCCAGAATGATGCTTACTTGTTTGAGGTCATCCTCATCTGCTTCTTGTTCTTCATAATGAGCGATTACTTTAGCCTTAACCGCCTGGATGGCATCCTCACGTGCATGCTTTTCTGGAACCTGAATCGCTTCGATCATTTCTTTTTCGCATGCCTCGCGAATCTCCTGCTCCAATTGTTCATCCGTATTAAAAAGCACAATTTCCATCTTCGGTTTGCCGACCTTAGCTGCCACTTCTTCTTGGAAGGCAATGAGACGCTTAATTTCTTCATGACCAAACATGATCGCTTCCAGCATGGTTTCTTCAGGTACTTCATCCGCTCCTGCCTCTACCATATTGATTGCATCCTTTGTGCCAGCAACAACCAAGTGGATATCACTCTGTTCGGATTGCTCAACATTTGGATTAATAATAAAATTACCGTTGACACGACCTACCGTAACACCTGCAATCGGACCTTCAAAAGGAATATCCGAAATACATAATGCCAAGGAAGAGCCAAACATCGCAGCCATTTCGGAGGAACAATCCTGATCCACGCTCATGACCATACTAATAACCTGTACCTCATTACGGAATCCATCCGCAAATAACGGACGAATTGGACGGTCAATTAGGCGGCTTGCTAAGATCGCCTTTTCACTTGGACGACCTTCCCTTTTAATAAATCCACCCGGAATTTTTCCAACGGCGTATAGTCTTTCTTCATAATTAACTGTTAATGGGAAAAAATCGAGCTTCTTTGGCTCTTTTGACGCTGTCGCTGTACTCAATACAGCTGTGTCCCCATAGCGAACCAACACGGCACCATTTGCCTGTTTTGCCAATTGACCAATTTCAACAGTCAATGGGCGGCCGGCCCATTCTATAGAAAAGATCTGCTTTTCTTGTACCATATTTTTCAAACCCCTCTCTTACTAACTCCTAGGAGATTTAGCTTATTCAAACTTTATAATTAATTTCATCCCATTCAGAAATGAGGATGACCATTATTTTCAGTTTTAGCAGGTATTACTTTTCTTTGTCCAGCTACACTAAGAAATACTTCAAAGGTTGAACATCACACTGTCTATAGTATGCACCGGATAGCCAATACTTAAAATAAGTGATTATGTATATATTTTCCAAGTTTTTCATGCTAACAAAAAAGCGGGAAAAATCCCGCTTTTCTGTAATGAAAAATCTAGCTACAGGGATAACCCCTTCTGCTTTAGATTTTATCGACGTAATCCAAGTCTGTTGATTAACTCACGATAACGTTGAACATCTTTGTTACGTAGGTAAGTTAATAGGTTACGACGTCTACCTACCATTTTTAAAAGACCGCGACGTGAATGGTGGTCTTTCTTATGAGTACGTAAATGTTCATTTAAGTTGTTAATCTCTTCTGTAAGGACAGCGATTTGAACCTCTGGTGAACCAGTATCAGTGTCGTGTGTTTTGAACTCGTTAATAAGCTCATTCTTACGTTCTTTTGTGATTGCCATCCGTTTCACCTCCTAATTCTTAATCCCCAAATGCTCTAGCAAGCGTCGGTGAGTCGACTTGCCAAGCAAAGGTTCTCTTATTCATTCACGTTATTAAGAATACAACTTTTTATGACAAAAAGCAAGAACAAACTATATTTTTCGCTTATTGGATCACCATGATGACTGAAATTAGTTGTTACGTAAAAGAAAATAATCTTGGGCAATCTGCTTGTCTTTTTCAATTTGCTGAACGAGTTCCTCAATGGATGAGAATTTCATCTCGGAACGAATGGGCTGATGCCATTCAATGATTACTTCCTGCCCGTAAATATCCTGATCAAATTGAAAAATATGCACCTCAATGGATGGCTTGTGATTCTGCTCAGTCTTGAATGTTGGTTTATGCCCAACATTACATACGCCTTCATGCCAATTTCCATTCACATAGAACCGGACGGTATACACTCCAACTGGAGGAACAAAATAAGATTCATCAATACTTGTATTGGCTGTCGGAAACCCAATTGTTCTACCTCTCTTATCCCCGTGCACAACTACACCGCTCGTTGTATAGTATCTGCCCAAAAAATCAACAAGCTTATGAACTTGCCCCTCTTTAAGAGCTTTGCGAATTAAGGTTGAACTGATTTTCTCATGGCCAAATGACAGCTTTGGCACAACGGTAGAATCAAATTTATTCCGTGAATGAAATGGCAAGGTTTCCATTGTCCCTTTCCCCATTTTTCCATAGGTATAGTCAAATCCTGCCACCACATGGATCACATTTAAACCAATGATATATTGATCAACAAATTCCTGCGGCAATAGATTCGCAAATTCACTCGTAAAATGGACAATAAATAAGTAGTCAACCTGTAATTCAGCAATTAATCTTTCCTTTTCTTTGATCGGAGTGATATATTCTACATGCTTTACATTTCCTCGAAGCACCACAGATGGATGCGGATCAAAGGTCATGACCGCACTTTTTACTCCTCTTTTTTCCGCAATTCTAACGGCTGTCTTGATGACCTCCTGATGTCCTAAATGGACCCCATCAAAAAAACCAAGAGCCATTACCATGGGTGAAAAATCGGTTTGTCTTATCCGATGGGGATGATGAATATGAATGACTTCCACTTTGCTTCTCACCTAATTCCTCTAGAGGAGGGTTCACTACCCGCTAAGGTACGAAGAAGCTACCCTCGTTTTAAAAAATAATTATTTTTAAACACGCAACACTTTTGTAGGCTTCATTAGGCCTTCCTTCATAGGATGGGCCTGATATATAGCAAGTGCTTGTCCGTCAGCTTCTGTGACCACAATAGGGCCCTTTTCAGCTTTGAATGGTTCTGGGACGGACAGAATAGCACCATTTTTCACTTTCTCAATTAATTTATCACTTATTACGTATTTCGGCAAATCATTAAGAGCCATTTCAATGGGTCGTAACACTTCATGAATCGTGCCTTCCACTGTAAGCTTCTCAACATCTGAAAATGTAAGGCAATCCTCTAATGTGAAAGCCGCAGCTTGAACTCTTGTTAAGGCAGACATATGTGCAGGATAACCTAATTTCTCTCCAATCATGACGGCCAGCGTTCTAATGTAGGTCCCTTTACTACAAGAGACTCTAAAGCGAAAGGAGATCGTCTCTCCCTCATATAGAGCTTGCTCATCCAATAATTCAATCGAATAGATCTTGACCACTCTTGAAGGACGTTCCACCTCAATTCCTTGTCTTGCGTATTCATAAAGTCTCTTTCCATTCACCTTCACAGCCGAATACATGGGAGGAGTTTGTGTAATTTCACCAGTCAACTCTTCTAGAACACGTAAAATTTCTTGCTTTGTTATGATTTTGTCCACCGATTTTTGGCAAACGACTTCCCCTGTAGCATCCTCTGTTGTTGTTGAAAAGCCTATTGTCACTTCTCCTTCATAGCTCTTTCCTGCATCTGTTATGTATTCTGCTACCTTCGTAGCGCGGCCAAGGCAGATGGGCAAAACACCATCCACCTCAGGATCTAGAGTTCCCGTATGTCCAATTTTCTTCATCCTTAATATTTTTCTAAGCTTGAAGACGCAGTCATGGGAGGTCATTCCCTTTGGTTTGTATAATGGTAATATCCCGTCCATACCATTCCCTCATTTCAGTTATTAAAATAAATAATCCGTATGAAAACAGTTTTTCAAAATAGCAAAAGGATAGACATACCCGTCTATCCCTCCACTTGATATCCTATTCTTCCGTTTCTTTATCCTTCGATTGATTTTCTTCGTGAAGCTGATAAAGAAGGGAATCGATTCGATTACCATAGTCCATTGATTCATCAAATTCAAATGTAATTTCAGGTGTTTTCCGTAAACGGATTCTTTGCCCTATCTCTGAACGGATGAACCCTTTAGCTTTGGCAAGCCCCTTCAAAGTGTTTTCCTTTTGTTCTGCGTCTCCCAATACGGAGATAAACACTTTTGCTTGCTGAAGATCCCCAGTAACTTGAACATCTGTCACCGTAACAAAACCAATTCTTGGATCCTTGATTTTTCGTCCGATAATGTCGCCAAGTTCTTTTTTCATTTGCTCCCCAACACGGTGCGATCTAAGGCTCATAGTAAATCACCTCTAGTTTAATCAAAAGACTCCTTTACAAAAGTAAAAGATTGAAAAGGAGTCTTGGAACAGAAAATCTAGTCCTTTTAACGTTCCACTTCTTCCATAATATATGCTTCGATGACGTCGCCTTCTTTAACATCGTTGAAGTTCTTGATGGTAATTCCACATTCGTAGCCTTGGGCTACTTCTTTCACATCGTCTTTAAAGCGTTTCAGTGCGTCAATTTCACCTTCATAAATGACAATTCCGTCACGGATCACACGAACTCCGCTATGGCGAGTAATTTTTCCATCTGTGACATAGGAGCCTGCAATCGTTCCGATTTTGGAAACCTTGAAGGTTTGACGAACCTCAGCTTGACCGATAATTTTCTCTTCAAATTCTGGATCAAGCATTCCCTTCATGGCCGCTTCAATTTCTTCAATGGCCTTATAAATGATGCGGTGAAGTCGAATATCAACACCTTCAGCCTCTGCAGTACGCTTCGCATTATTGTCAGGGCGCACGTTAAAGCCAATCACGATCGCATTGGATGCTGCTGCTAATGTAATATCAGATTCATTTATTGCACCTACGCCTGTGTGAATGATTTTAACATTGACTCCTTCCACATCAAGCTTTTGGAAAGCTGCAGCAACGGCTTCAACGGAACCTTGAACGTCTGCCTTAACGATTAGATTTAATTCCTTCATTTCCCCTTGCTTCAAATGGTCAAAGAGATTATCCAGACTTACTCTTGTCTTCTCGCTTCTTTGAGCTTGGATAGCGCGGGATGCACGTGCCTCACCGACTTGACGAGCTGTTTTCTCATCATCGAAGACGACAAAGCGATCCCCTGCTTGTGGGACGTCATTTAAGCCCATAATTTCAACAGGAGTAGATGGACCCGCCTCTTTTACACGTCGACCGAGATCGTTCACCATCGCACGAACACGACCATAAGTGTTTCCAACAACGATTGGATCTCCAACCTTTAATGTACCATTTTGAACCAAAAGTGTGGCAACAGAACCGCGACCCTTATCTAGCTGTGCCTCAATAACCGTACCAACGGCTTTACGATTAGGATTTGCTTTATACTCTTCTACTTCGCTGACAAGAAGAATCATTTCTAAAAGGGTATCAATGCCTTCACCAGTTAACGCAGAAATCGGTACGAAAATGGTATCCCCACCCCATGCTTCTGGAATTAAACCATGCTCTGTTAACTCCTGCATGACGCGATCAGGATTCGCTGATTCCTTATCCATCTTATTCACTGCCACAATAATCGGCACTTCAGCAGCTTTGGCATGGTTGATCGCTTCAATCGTTTGCGGCATGACACCGTCATCGGCTGCAACGACTAAAATGGTAATGTCCGTAATTTTCGCACCACGAGCTCGCATGGTTGTAAATGCAGCATGCCCTGGTGTATCAAGGAACGTTATTTTCTTTCCATTTTCCTCAACCTGATAAGCGCCGATATGCTGAGTTATTCCACCAGCTTCTCCTGCTGTTACCTTCGTATTACGAATGGAATCAAGGGTTGTTGTTTTCCCGTGGTCCACGTGACCCATGATCGTTACAACGGAAGGTCTCTCCTGCAGCTCTGTCTCATCATCCTCAGTGAAATACACCTCTAAATCGGTAACATCCACCTTAATTTCTTCTTCCACTTCGACCCCATATTCGGAGGCAATTAATTCAATGGCATCTTTGTCAAGGTCTTGATTAATCGTTGCCATCACACCTAAAAGGAATAATTTTTTAATGATCTCAGAAGGCTCGCGGTGAAGTTTTTTTGCTAATTCCGCAACCGTTAAAGATTCACTAAATACAATTTTTGTCGGGAGTTCTTTTTCCTTTTTTGGTTGTGGCGGCTTAGTATTTGTGTGAACCCTTGCTTTTTGCTTATTATTTTTGTTCTTATTTCTGTTTTGATTATTTTGATTGTTGCCCTTAAACACTTTATTATTTGATTGATTTTCCCCAGTACCCTTTTTGCCATCACGAGGCTTTGGTGCTGTTTTTACTTTCACCTTGGATGGGCCTGAGTTTTTGTCGTCCCCTTCATCATAAGAAGTTTTCTTCGCTGGTTGGTCTACCTTTTGCTGAGGAGCAGGCTTCGCCTGTCCTTTCTCCTTTTGAGGCTGTTTGTCTTCTTTATTGTTATAAAGACGATCAAGCTTCTTGATTGTATCCCCTTCAATTGTTGTCATATGATTAGAAACCTCAATATTCATTTCTTTTAGTTTTGTCATAAGATCTTTACTTGAGATATTATGTTTTTTTGCATATTCATGCACTCGAATTTTACTCATACCTTCACCCCCGGTAATTTGTATCGAGCATGCTACGCAGCTTTTTCGCAAAGCCTTCATCTAACACAGCTACAACGACTCGCTCATCTCTCCCAATCGCATGCCCTAATTGTTGTCGATTTTCGACCTTTCTCATTGGTACGTTGTAGTACGTAGTTTTATCTGTGATGCGTTTTGTAGTATTTACTGACGCATCTTCAGATAGCAATACAAGTTTTGCTTTGCCACTTCGTACTTCTTTTAAAACGAGTTCTTCACCCGAAATAATTTTCCGAGCCCGGTTTGCTAGTCCTAAAAACGATTTCCAATCGGACACTTATTTCGACTCCTTCTCAACAAGCTCAAGAAGCTCTTCATATAAAGAACCGTCGATTTTCGCTTTTAGATGATGTTCCAAAACATTTTTCTTTTGAGCTTGAAGAATGCTCTCCTTGTCCTTCGACAAGTAAGCACCTCGTCCTGATTTTTTCCCAGTTAAATCAATGGACACTTCTCCCTCTTTGGAACGAACAATGCGAACGAGCTCTCGTTTTGATTTCATTTCTTGCGTTGCAACACATTTTCGTAACGGAACTTTTCGATTGCTCATACTCATCACCTCTATTCGATTTCGTCTTCCACTGAATCGAATCCAAATGCGATTACGCTATCTTCTTCTGTTACAATACCAAGTTGTTTCGCATCAGACTCACTCTTAATGTCAATTTTCCAGCCTGTTAATTTAGCTGCAAGACGTGCATTTTGTCCACGCTTACCGATAGCTAATGATAGCTGGTGGTCTGGAACAACTACTGTTGTCGCTTTTTCTTCTTCATCTACAAGTACTTTAACAACTTGTGATGGGCTTAATGCATTTGCAACATATTCAACTGGATCATTTGACCAGCGAACGATGTCAATTTTTTCACCTTTTAATTCGTCTACAATGCGTTGTACACGTTGCCCTTTTGGTCCTACACAAGAACCAACTGGATCAACATCAGTGTTCTCTGCATATACAGAGATCTTAGAGCGATCGCCAGCTTCACGTGCTACAGAACGAATTTCTACAGTTCCATCATAGATTTCAGGAACTTCCATTTCGAATAAACGTTTTAAAAGACCAGGATGTGTACGTGATACGTAAATTTGTGGTCCTTTTGTCGTTTTTTCTACTTTCGTAATGAATACGCGAATACGATCATGTGGTTTGTATTGCTCATTAGGCATTTGCTCACTTACAGGTAATAAAGCTTCTACTTTTCCTAAGCTTACATAGATGAAACGAGCATCTTGACGTTGTACAATACCTACCATAATATCTTCTTCACGGTCACTAAACTCAGAGTAAATAACACCGCGCTCTGCTTCACGCACTCGTTGTGTTACAACTTGTTTTGCAGTTTGTGCTGCAATACGACCAAAGTCTTTTGGTGTTACTTCAATTTCTAGTACGTCACCATCTTGATAGTTTGGATTAATTTGTCTTGCTTCCTCTACAGAAATTTCAAGACGTGGATCAAACACATTGTCTACTACGTCTTTACGTGCTAAAACTTGAATTGTTCCCACTTCTGGGTTAAAGCTCACACGAACGTTTTGTGCTTGATTAAAATTGCGCTTATAAGCAGAGATTAAAGCTGCTTCAATCGCATCAATAATAATGTCTTTGCTAATGCCTTTTTCAGATTCTAATACGAGCAAAGCATCTAATAACTCAGTGCTCATGAAGATCCCCCTTCTAACTAAAACGTAACAGCAAGTCGCGCATTTGCGACTTTATCCATCGAAATTTGGATTTCTTTTTTACGTGTTTTAATTGTTAATAATAATGTTATTGTTGTACCATCGTAAGAAAGCAGCTTTCCTTCAAACATCTTTTCACCATCAATCGGCTCATATGTTTTAATTGCCACTTGTTTTCCTACCGCTTGCTGGAAGTCTTTTTCTTTCTTTAATGGGCGTTCCGCTCCAGGAGATGATACATCCAAAAAGTAAAGATGAGGAATTGGGTCCTCTTTATCTAAAGCTTCGCTTAAACGTTCACTTACCGCACCGCATTCTTCAATGTCGACTCCCTTTTCAGAATCGATGAATACGCGTAAGAACCAGTCTTGTCCTTCTTTCACATACTCTACATCTACAAGTTCAAGATTTAACTCTTCAACGATCGGCTGCGCAAATGCTTCTACAACTTCTGTGACTTTCTTATCCATAAACAGCCTCCTTCCTGCCGTCATGTACCATTTAAAAGAAGAAGACCCCGCCAATTTAAAAACGGTCTATCTTATTCTTTCTCGTTAGCTAACAAAAGCCCCTGCTGTTCAGCAGGGATTATCTGTCTTAGTATTACCAAATTTAAGAAGTAAAACTTGTAACAAAATATGTATATACGACAGAAATCTTTTACCTATCTACGTAGATAAAACATAGATAGTAACACGAAAGAGTGGGTTTCCCCACTCTTTTCTTTACACAATATACATGACATGGTTATCTCGGTTAATAGTATATCATAGGAAATGTTGATTTGCAAAGACTTTTCCTACCTACTAGAACAGTGATAACTGGTTTTGATCCGGTAAGTCTCCTAAACAACCTTGGCTATCTAAATACTCAATAATTGTTTTCGAAACCTTACTTCGCTGTTGCAAGTCTTCTTTTGATAAGAAGTCTCCATTTTTACGTGCTTCTACAATACTTAAAGCTGCGTTTGTGCCAAGACCAGGTACTGCATTAAATGGAGGGATTAATGTATCTCCATCAATAATAAATTCTGTTGCATGTGAGCGGTATAAATCCACCTTTTGGAATGAGTATCCACGCTCACACATTTCAAG
>DLCS01000218.1:0-238 GCA_002480735.1 Bacillaceae bacterium UBA7792
GGTCGAGGACAAAAGTGCTGAGGAGCTGCTTGAAGAACTATGCTGGGAAGGATTTAACAACAGATATAAGTCCCCAACGGAGAAAATCAAGCAAAGGCTTTTGTATGAACTGGACATTATTAAGAAAATGAGGTTTGCCGACTATTTCTTAATTGTGTGGGACTTTATGAAATTCGCGCGAGAAAACGGCATATTAACAGGTCCAGGCCGTGGCTCCGCCGCTGGTTCGATGGTAGCC
>DLCS01000218.1:486-4738 GCA_002480735.1 Bacillaceae bacterium UBA7792
CCCGATATTGATATTGATTTTCCCGATCACCGGAGAGACGAAGTAATCGAATACGTCGGTCAAAAATATGGCAAGCTCCATGTCGCCCAAATTATTACCTTTGGGACGTTAGCAGCAAAGGCTGTCATGAGAGATCTTGGTCGGGTCTTTGGCCTAGACACGAGTGAGCTTGATCAAGTTTCCCGTCTCATTCCCTCTCGGCCAGGAACAACGCTAAAAAACGCCGTAGTGGAATCGGAGGAACTGCGGAAATTAATTCAGGAATCTACGGTCCATCAAAGATTATTTGAAGTAGCCACAAAGCTAGAAGGTCTTCCCCGCCATACCTCAACCCATGCTGCAGGGGTGGTATTAAGCGAACAGCCGCTAGTTGAATCTGTTCCCATCCAGGCTGGACATAATGACATCTATTTGACCCAGTACGCCATGGAGCACTTGGAGGAAATAGGATTGCTCAAGATGGATTTCCTCGGTCTTAGAAATCTGTCGCTGATGGAATCGATATTGGACTCGATTCGGCGTAAGGCAGGCAGAAGATTAGAAATAAAAGACATCCCGCTTGAAGATGAATTAACCTTTGAGCTTCTTTCAAAAGGGGAAACAACAGGTGTGTTTCAGCTCGAGTCTGATGGGATGCGCAATGTTCTTAGGAAGCTAAAGCCAAGCCATTTCGAGGATATTGTCGCAGTCAATGCTCTTTATCGGCCCGGTCCGATGGAGAACATCCCACTTTATATCGAGCGAAAGCACGGATTGGAAAGAATTGAATACCCTCACCCTGATTTAGAGCCAATCTTACAGAACACATATGGCGTTATAGTCTATCAGGAACAAATCATGCAAATAGCTGCCAAGATGGCTGGTTTTTCCCTTGGAGAAGCAGATCTACTTAGACGAGCCGTTTCAAAAAAGAAGAAGAGCATTTTAATAAAAGAACGTGAGCATTTTGTTCAAGGGGCTTTAAGAAAAGGCTATGACCAAAATACCGCCAATACGATTTATGACTTGATTGTCAAGTTTGCAAACTATGGATTCAATCGAAGCCACGCCGTTGCCTACAGCATGATTGCTTATCAACTAGCCTATTTAAAAGCTCATTACCCGGAGTATTTCATGGCGGCCTTGCTATCATCTGTGAGCGGGAATGAAGGAAAAGTTGCGCAATATGTTCGAGAGATGAAAGAGATGGGGCTCAAGCTGCTCCCTCCTTCTATCAATAGCAGTGGGTATTCTTTTTTGGTCGAAAAGGAAGGGATTCGTTATAGTCTAGCTGCGATTAAAGGGGTAGGTATTGCGGCCTTAAAGGAAATTTTTCAAGCACGTAAAAATAAGAAGTTTCAAGACTTGTTTGATTTTTGCTTAAGGGTATCGCAAAGAGCTGTGAATCGCAAGGTGCTGGAAGCGCTCGTTCATTCGGGTAGCTTTGATGAATTCGGTGAAGATAGATCCGTATTATTAGCAAGCATTGATGTTGCCATTGAACATGCTCAGCTAGTGAATCCTGACGAGTTGGATGGGGCGGATTTATTTGCAGATGATGACGAGTTCTTTATTAAACCAAAATATATGGAGGCAGAGCCAATACGAATTGAAGATAAGCTTCGATTTGAAAAAGAAGTACTAGGTTTATACTTATCTGATCATCCAGTAACAATCTATGAGAATTATAGAGATGCCCTGCAAATAAAAGAATTATTTGCTGCCCTTTCAGATAAGAAGACTACAAGAGTGCTCGTCCATATTTCAGAGATCAAAAAAATAAGAACAAAAAAAGGGGAAGCGATGGCGTTCTTGACCATTTCCGATCAAAGCGGGGAAATGGATGCGGTCGTCTTTCCGAATCCGTATAAAAGGCTAATGGTTCTTTTGCAAACAGGGAACATTCTCTTAATGGAAGGAAAAATGGAGGTTCGGAATGGTAAAACCCAATTTATCATTCAAAATGCTGAAGATATTAAGCTGGCAATTGAGCGCATGAAGGATCAGAAGGGAACCCTATACTTAAAAATTGATAGGGAAAAAGAATCTCGCCCGTTGTTAGTAAGCTTGAAAAACATCATTCAACAAAACAAAGGTCTCGTTGATATCATCTTATTTTATGAAAGCTCCGAACGTTCTGTCCGCCTCGGACCTGAGGATCGCATCACACCCTCTGAAGATTGCCTGAAAAAGTTAAAAGCTTTACTCGGAGATGACTGTGTCGTCATGAAATATTCGTGAAATTGCTCCAAATGTTAAGGGAGCCATCAATTTTAAATCTTTACAATTCTACTAAGTGTAGTATATAGTTCTAAATATAAAGCGTGGTCTGACCACTAACATATGGAGAGATTAAAAAAGAGGGAGTGAATTTGGCTTGACTTTACGTGAAGAAGCATTGCATATGCATAAAATGAATCAAGGAAAACTAGAATCAAAATCAAAAGTACCAGTCAGAAATGCGAGAGATTTAAGTCTGGCCTATTCACCAGGAGTAGCTGAGCCTTGTAAAGTGATTTACGACAAGCCTGAGAGCGTATATGAATATACGATGAAAGGGAATATGGTTGCAGTTGTATCCAACGGAACCGCTGTTTTAGGCTTAGGGAACATCGGTCCAGAAGCAGCATTACCTGTAATGGAGGGAAAGGCGGTTCTATTCAAGAGCTTTGCCGGAGTTGACGCGTTCCCAATCTGCTTAAATACAACGGATGTTGACAAAATGGTCGAGACCGTCAAATTACTTGAGCCTACCTTTGGTGGCGTAAATCTCGAGGATATTGCAGCGCCAAAATGCTTCGAAATCGAAGAGAGATTGAAAAAGGAAGTTTCCATCCCAGTATTTCACGATGATCAGCATGGAACAGCGATTGTTACAGTGGCTGGATTGGTGAATGCATTAAAGCTTATCGGCAAAAAAATAACTGAAATTAAGGTAGTAGCAAATGGTGCTGGTGCGGCAGGAATAGCCATTATTAAATTACTATATACGTATGGAGTTCGCGATATCATCATGTGTGATACGAAGGGTGCTATCTATGAAGGAAGAGCATCAGGAATGAATTCCATTAAGGATGAGGTGGCCAAATTCACAAATCGCCATAATGAAAAAGGCAGTCTGGCTGATGTTGTAAAGGGTGCGGATGTCTTTATCGGGGTTTCTGCGGAAGGGGCACTTACAGCAGAAATGGTTCAATCGATGAATCCCGATCCAGTTATTTTTGCCATGGCAAACCCAAATCCAGAGATTATGCCTGATGTGGCAAAAGAGGCTGGTGCGAAGGTCGTCGGCACTGGTCGTTCTGATTTTCCAAATCAGGTGAATAATGTGCTTGCTTTTCCAGGAATCTTCCGAGGAGCATTGGATGTTCGCGCAACCCATATTAATGAAAAAATGAAAATTGCGGCAGTGGAGGCCATTGCTGGTCTTGTATCTGATGAGGAGCTATCGTCAGACTATGTGATTCCAGCTCCTTTTGATCCACGGGTTGCACCTGCTGTTGCGGCAGCAGTTGCTAAAACAGCGATGGAAACAGGTGTTGCTCGGATTAAGGTTGATCCTGAAGAAGTGAAATTAAGAACGAGCGAGCTCTCTATTATTGGAAAATAGTATATTTAACATGGTTTTTGATATGGTTTGAGAAGACTTTTTATACGAAATAGTCTTTAGAGAAGTGAGTGATTTTCAGATTTGAATACAGAAGCAGCAAGAGATAAGGTTTATATCGAAATTGTTAGGAAAATTCGCAGGATGATTGACGAAGCTGGGCTTCATCCTGGTGACAAAATTCCTTCCGAACGTGAGCTGTCAGAGCGCCTTCAAGTTGGGCGCTCTTCCGTTCGTGAAGCACTGAGAGCATTAGAGCTTCTTGGATTGATTGAAACAAGGAGAGGAGAAGGTACGTTTCTTAGAGATGCTCGAGGAAACCAGCTTGTGCAATTGCTCAGTACTTTCATTCTGCAGGATGAAAAGGCCGTAACAGATGTTGAGGAGACCAAATTTTTAATTGAAATGGATTGTTTAAGATTGCTCCTTCAAAGAAATAATGAAGAACAGTTATTAAATTTCCGTAGCAAAGTAGAACAAATGGGAGATCGGTTAACGGATTCTGAAGAACAACCTGAACAGTCTTCGATTAAGGAAGATGAGTTTTTTTTGAGTCTCGTAGAGCTGGCAGATAATCATTTAATGTACAGAATCTGGCTGATCCTTAGTGATTTTTACAATTCCTTGAATTTTAAAAAAGACTCCATAGTTAAATCAGATTATTTA
>DLCS01000184.1:0-9062 GCA_002480735.1 Bacillaceae bacterium UBA7792
CCATGCCATCAAAAATGGTGAAATGTTGATGGATTTCCGGGATATTCTCTATATTTTTACCGGCTTTCATCTCAAACTCGATTGCTCGCTGGCCAGATTGTGCTCTAAATGACATCGTAAAAGGATATCCTACCGGCATTCTTTGAGATGCCTCGACAAATGCCCTTTCATCATTTCTAAACTCAAGAGTCGTCATCACATGATCCCAAGTACCGAATGAATTTTTCCAGCCGACGGCGTAAACCTTCTCTACTTTTCCAAGCAAATAGATAGCAAAATCAATATCATGAATATGCAAATCGAACAGTGCTCCACCACTTTTTTCAGGATATTGAAACCAGCTACTCCAGCTTGGGAGCTGACCCAATCGTTTCGCATGTACAATTTCAATATTTTTCAAGTTGCTTTTACTATATGCTTTTACTTTTTCATATTCAGGCCAAAATCGGAGCACATGTCCGACGAATAATTTCACATCGTGACGTTTCACTTCATTGATGATTCTTTCTGCAGACTGAACGGATAAGGCTAATGGTTTTTCGCAAAAGATATGCTTACCCGCTCGAGCAGCCTGAATAATCGCTTCTTCATGCAAAAAGGTCGGCAAGCAAATATCAACGATGTCTATATCCTTTCTCCGTAGCAAGTGTTCATATTCTAATTCAAAGATGCCCGTGAACGGATCCTCTATTTTCAAATCTCTGCCTTTGCTTGTTGTACAAATCGCTCTAACCTGTACGTTCTCCATTTGTTGATAGGCACGCAGATGTGTTTTACCCATAAAGCCCAAACCGACAAGTCCAATGTTCATAATCTAGTCTCCTTTCAAGCTAGTATGCTAGATAGATAGCTGAAGGACCGTTGAACACTTTCATTCACTTCTTCAAGACTTTCCGGACCTTGAGGAGTAAATTCAATCTCTACGCTAATCGGGCCCTTATAGTCGGCTTTTTTTAGCGTCCGGAATATTTTACGAAAATCGATATCACCGTCGCCGATAGCTGGGAAATTCCATTCCTGAGGTGCACCTAGCTTATCCTTTAGATGAATAAACCCTACTTTGTCAACCGAACCTTCCAAATCCTCGTAAGGTAAAATGTTTCCATAGAAAACTACATTGGCGGTATCATAATTGATCTTGAAACGGTGGTCGAGGGCTTGAGCAAGTTTTTTTAAAGACATGCCAGTTGCATAGTTATTTCCATGTGTTTCAAGGACGAGAACTTTTTGATGCTTCTCACATTTCTTAATAATAGGAATTAAGCGTTGGGCTAATACTTGCTCATCTTCGATTACATCAGCATCATCATGGGCATCACCTGTTGCTGTGATTAAATAACGGCAGCCAAATTCTATTGTGAGGTCAATACTGGCTAATAGATTCTCTCTCCCTTCCTCGGTCATCACGTTGCTATGTGCCCCAATACCAATACATTTCATCCTATAAGCATCAAGCAATTTTTTAATTTGGCGGCGTTCACTTCGTGACATTTCAGGAAGAACATGGGCTGTATGACTCCGAACTGCCGCTAATTCAATTTGCCTGAAGCCAACTTGACTAGATCCTCGAACCGCATCCTCCAAAGAAAAACCGTGATACGTATTTGAATTGATGGCAAGCTGCTGGAACATGCACTCCCTCCTGACATAGTTCAATATTTTGGTTACCTCATATATAATGTAATCCGTTACAAATTATGTCATAATATATTAAATATTCAGTTAATTAAAAGCAAATGCTTTTTTTAACCTAGTATTTTCTCAATCACTCTCAGACTTGCTAATGCCTGTCGTCCCGTAACAATTGGTTCTTTATCGTGAATAATGGCGTCAATAAAGGCATCAATGACTCCTGTGTTCGTTTGGTTATCATTTGTCTGAATAGCCTCTAGCTCGTATTTAATCCGTTCTCCACTCATTTTTTCGACAATGAGCGGATATTTTGTGTCGTGGTAAATTTTCATGATTCCTTCTTGACAGTAGATCGTCGTGGAATTATCCTCTGAGCCATAGTACGTCCACGAAAATGACGCTGTTCCTAATCGTCCTTTTCTCGTCCTTAGTGCACAAACTACATTGTCGCAAACCTCGATTGGATTTCCATCCTCATCGACTTTATCTAATGCTCCATGGAATGCATGCACTTCATCTATTTCATCGTCCAATAAATAATGGATCAAATCAATTTTATGGATGCCTAAATCCCCTGCTACCCCTGATAGGGAGCGCTCCTTTTTAAAAAACCAAGTTGAATTCGACTTGTTAATTCCCCAGCTTTCTGGACCTTGGTGGCCAAATGAGGTTTTGAAGGTTAATACCTCCCCTAATTCCTTCCTCACGATCAGCTCCTTTGCTAGTTGGTGTGCTTTTGTAAATCGTTGGTTATGAGCGACCATCACTTTTTTTCCTGATTTTCTTTCAGCGTCTAGAATCTGTTCAGCATATTTGACGCTGTTAGCAAATGGCTTTTCACAAAGGACATGCTTGCCATGCTGTAATGCTTCGATCGCATGTAGATGGTGGACCTCGTTTGATGAACAAACACTGATGGCAGAAACTTTCGGATCCCTTAAAAGCTCCTCCAAACCTTCTACCGCTCGACCATTGAATTGGTGTGCCAATTCCTTGGCCCTTTTGAAATGACGGTCGTAAAAAACAATCTCCTCCACATACGGATTGGCTTGGTACTCGGGTGCATGCCGAAATCTCGTAATTGAGCCACATCCGATAATTCCTACTGTGATTCCCAAATTTCCAACCTCCTTTATCCCATCGTAGATTCTCTAATAATGAGTTCATGATCCAAAATCGTACTTTCAACCTTTCGATTCTGTATATGGTGAATCAGCATCGTAGCAGCTGTACTGCCCATTTTATACATTGGCTGGGATATCGTTGTTAAGCTTGGGTTTGTCATATTAGAGAATCCAATATTATCAAAGCCAACGACCGCTATATCATGAGGAACCCTTAAGCCTATCGCTTTGATTTCCTTTAACGCTCCGATCGCAAGTGTATCGGAAACGGCAAATACAGCTGACGGTTTTTCCTCTAACCGAAGGAGCATTCGCATAGCATGAACTCCATCCTGAAAATCAAGCTGGGTTGTATGATAAATCCATTCTTCACGGATCGGCAAGCCGTACTCTTTAAGAGCCCTTTCATATCCCTGACGACGCTGTCTCGCATACAAGAACTTCTCATCAGAATTTATGAGGGCAATTTTTTTATTGCCTAGCTGAATCAGATGCTTTACAGCATGGTAGGCGGCAAGCTCACTGTCAATGCTGACATAGGGGATGCTCCCCTCCTCGTCATACTCACTGCAAAGAATGATCGAATGGTTATCGGCCAATTCGGTTAATTTTTGCTTATTAACGGCTGGATCCATCGAGATGATGCCATCGGCCAACTTGTTTTTTACCATATTGAAAAAAATATTCTCCCGCTTTGGGTTTGAGTCTGTTTCACAAAGTAGTATGTTGTATTGATGGGAAAGTGCGGTGTTTTGAATTCCATTAATAATTTCGGTGTAAAAGGGATTTGCAATACTCGGAATCAACACAAGCAATAATCGACTCTCAGAGTTTCTAAGATTCCTCCCGAGCATACTAGGTTCATAGTTCAGCTCTTTTATTGCACTTTCAACCCTTAATCTAGTCCTCGTGCTCACAGAAGAATGGTTATTCAATACTCTTGATACGGTTGCAACAGACACACCTGCTTTTTTTGCTACTTCTTGTATATTTGCCATCCAAATCCTACTTTCATCTCATCTATATTCGCCATAATTGTAATCGATTACATTTTTTTGTATTTCTATCATTATCTTATTTTCTTATTCGCAACTTATTCTAAACTTTTCATTTGTGACATATAAACAGGTAATAAAACCTGTGTAATGGATTACATATGAGGAGGGATTTCATTGAAGCTTGGTGTATTTACTGTTTTATACTCCGATAAATCTCTTGACGACATGCTCGAACTTGTTGCTTCAAAAGGAATAGAGGCTGTGGAGCTGGGAACGGGTGGGTATCCAGGCGATGCCCACTGCCACTTAGATTCATTGCTGGCTGATGATAATAAGCAAAAGGAATTTATTGAAAAAATCAGGAGCCGTGGTTTGATAGTGAGCGCCTTAAGCTGCCATGCCAATCCTCTTCATCCTCAGGAGAAGATTGCTAAAGAGGCAGATGCACTTTTTACTAAAACCGTAAAGCTCGCTAGTAAGCTAGGTATCCCCGTTGTAAACACCTTTTCCGGTTGTCCTGGGGACCATGAGGGTGCCAAGTATCCGAACTGGCCCGTCGCCCCTTGGCCAAATGAGTTTCAGGAAATCCTAAAATGGCAATGGGAGGAAAAAATCATTCCTTATTGGAAGGAGAAAGCCCTTTTTGCAGAGAAGAATCAGGTAAAAATAGGACTTGAATTACACGGCGGCTTCTCTGTTCACACACCTGCAACCCTGCTCCGCTTGCGTGAGGAATGTGGTGAAGTCATTGGAGCAAATCTGGATCCTAGCCATTTGTGGTGGCAGAGCATCGATCCGATCGAAGCCATTAAGATATTAGGCCGTGAAGGAGCGATTCATCATTTTCATGCCAAAGATACCATCGTGGATCAACCGAATATGAATCGAAATGGACTCACAGACATGACATCATACGCCGATATGAGAAATCGTTCCTGGTATTTCCGCACCGTTGGCTATGGCCATGAAGCAAAGGTTTGGGCCGATATCATTAGCACCCTCCGCCTCTATGGATATGACTATGTTGTCAGCATCGAGCATGAAGATGGCTTAATGTCCATTGAAGAAGGCTTGACAAAAGCGGTGCAAACTTTACAGCCAATTATGGTGAAGGAATCTGTCGGGGATATGTGGTGGACATAATATTTGTTATGTTAACTTGTTTAATTGTCGTTGATGAAGAATCTGATGTGTAGCGGGAAACTGGAAAGTGGGTACAGAATCGTCATGATTCTCGTACCCTATAATGTTCTATGATGACAGGTTCGCTCTCTTTTCTACCAATCTTGTCGCCATTGGCGCTCTATGACGACAGGTTCCCCCGCTTTTCTACCAAACTTGTCGCCATTGACTCTCTATGACGACAGGTTCTCCCGCTTTTCTATCGAACTTGTCGCCATTGACTCTCTATGACGACAAGTTCCCACGCTTTTCTACCAATCTTGTCGCCATTGGCGCTCTATGACGACAGGTTCCCCCGCTTTTCTACCAAACTTGTCGCCATTGGTCACCGTTCTCCCTTTTTTGATCGAAAAAACAAAAAATGTATGTCCTCCTGCTTAATACCCCTTAGAAAAATCAACCTGATTGACCAATTGCTCACCATTCTGCACTTTCCTAAACGTATCAATAAAACAATCTATCGCTTCATCAAGTTCGGTTACTGCGGAGATATGCGGAGTGATCGTGATATCCTCTCTTTCCCAGAGCTCAGATTCCTCGGGAAGTGGCTCGATTGCAAATACATCTAGCACCGCATGCCGAACGCTCCCAACGTCCAAAGCATCGATAAGAGCCTGCTCCTCTACAACAGCCCCTCTGCCGATATTTATAAAGGCGGCACCATTAAAATAACTAAACAAAGCCTGGTTAAACAGTCTCTCAGTTTCCTTTGTTAAAGGCAGTGTACTGATAACCCAATCTGCTTCACTAATAACGGTATTGACATCAGAAACGGTCATTGCCTTTTGAAAATACTCTTTCTGCCTTCCGCTTAATGAAACTCCGTACACCTTAGCCCCGAAAAACTGAAAAGTTCTCGCAACCTCCTGTCCAATCTCCCCTGTACCAAAAATGACAATCGTCTGGTCCTTTACCATTTTAGGAGTTTGACGTACCCATTTCTTCGCCAGTTGCTGAGCTGCAAAATCCCTATGATACTGAAGCTCCTTGAGGACATAGCTTAAGCAATACTCACTAATTCTTTGACCAAAGGAGCAAACCGTCCGAGTAAGCAGGACATTATGCTCTCTCCAGCCCTCAATCTCTAAAAAGTTATTAATCCCCGCATTAAAGGAATGAACCCATTTGATTCTAGAAAAATGAAATCCCGGAGCAGGCTGTGAACCCACATAGGCATCTGCCCAACTCAAATCTGCATCCGTAATCTCATCCACTGGCTTGAAACGGAATGATTGCTTCAAATCCAAAGGCAACTTTTTTTTGAATTCTTTCTCATAGGATCCTGCAACAAGAATATGGTTAATCTCCATCATAAATCCCCCATCATCGCTTTTCGATCTAAAATGAATCCCTATCAGCAGGACAGGGATTCAAAGCTATTATTTCATCGCTTCTTCTAGCTCATACCAATAATGACAAATGGTGAGTAAGCCCTTATCATAGTTTTTCAGTTTAAAATGTTCGTTTGGTGAATGAACCTGATCGGTTGGAAGTCCGAAGCCCATTAACACAATTGGGGCCTTCAGAACTTCATCCAAGGTTGTGATGATTGGCAATGAGCCACCACCACGTGTAAAAGCGGTCGGGACCCCAAACACTTTTTCGTAAGCCCGACCTGCCGCTTGGATGGCTGGGTGTTCAAACGGCGTCACATACGGTGCTCCTTTATCAAATAACGTAATGTTCACTTCGACTCCAGGAGGGGTATTTTTTTTCACATGTTCTTGTAAAAGCTCTAGAATTTCCTCTGGGTCTTGATCAGGCACCAATCGACAGGTGATTTTCGCATGCGCTTCGGATGGTAACACTGTCTTAATACCTTCGCCCTCAAATCCACCGTATATTCCGTTAATCTCTAAAGTCGGTCGTACCCATGTCCGCTCTAAATGGCTATAGCCTTGCTCACCAAATAGCTCCTTCACCCCTACTTCTTCTTTCAAACTTTCCTCGGTCATATTGAGTGATTGAAACGCTGCTCTCTCCTCATCAGTAACTGGTACTACCCGATCGTAAAAGCCATCCACCGTAATCACTCCAGCTTCATTTCGGAAGGATTGGAGAATCTCGACGAGCGCATGAATCGGATTTTGCACGGCTCCACCGTATAGACCTGAATGCAGATCCCGTTTTGGACCTTTCACATCTAATTGGAATCCAGCAAGTCCTCTAACCCCATAACAAACAGTTGGCCGATCCTCATCCAGCATGCTTGTATCCGAAATCATAATCACATCCGCTTTCAATAGCTCGCGGTATTCTTCAACAAACGCTGGAAGATTCGGGCTTCCTACCTCTTCCTCTCCCTCAATGAGAAACTTGAAGTTAAATGGTAGTGTTCCAGTTGTTTGTAAAATCGCTTCGAGCGCCTTAATATGCATGAACACTTGACCCTTATCATCGCTTGATCCTCTCGCATAGATCGCTTCATTTCGGATTTGCGGCTCAAACGGGTCAGTCTCCCATAGATGTAGTGGATCCACTGGCTGTACGTCATAATGTCCATAAATCAGAACCGTTGGCTTCCCCTCCGCCTTTAACCATTCTCCGTAAACAACTGGATGCCCGGCTGTCGGATAAAGGGCGACATTTTCCATCCCTAATTGTCTTAATGAATGGGCTACCCATTCAGCAGCCCGTTGGGTGTCATCTTTATGTTCAGATAAAGAGCTCACACTTGGGATCGAAAGTAATTCAAAGAGCTCACCTAAGTGCTTTTCTCTATGTTCTTCCAAATAATTTTGAAATACAGGTTTCATTGTTACTCCTCCTCAGTCTGCTAAAAATTCTATCCTTCAAGAATTTCGGTATCCGAAGGGAAAAATCCTCTACAATTTTCGCAAAATTTTTTATTACTTTTTTGACAAGAAAAAAAGCACCACACAGGATGCTAAAAAGTAAATCTATTTATAAAGAAAGAACCGTCTCTAGCAGCACATTCACTCCTTTTTCACAATCCTCCCAGGTCGTTAATTCCTCTTCACAATGACTCTTTCCCTTGACGCTTCGAACAAAAATCATCACAGTTGGAATATAACTGGCGAGAAACTGGGCATCATGCCCCGCACCACTGTCCATTCTCTTGTACGGGTAGTCTAGAGATTGACAAGCCGCTTCCACCTTATTTGCAAGCTCCTCATTGAAAAAGACCGTCTGGCGATCCCAAAGCTTCTGAGCCATAATCGTGCACCCTTCGTTTTCATTGATTTGCGTCAATTCTTGAATAATTTCCTCTACCCTTTGGATGACCGCCGGATCTTTGTGACGCGCCTCCAGTGTGAAAATCACTCTATTTGGGATCACGGTATGGATATTAGGATAGGCATTGATTCGCCCCATGGTGAAGACAAGATTTTGATCGAGGGACCCGAGCTTTCTTCTTGCCGCAGCTATGATATTCGTTGCCGCAAAAAGAGCATCCCTTCTCATATCCATCGGTGTTGTTCCCGCATGATCTGATTCACCTTGGACGACAAACTCGTAGCATACCATTCCCAACACACTTTCAACGACCCCAACAGCTAGATTTTCTCTTTCCAATATTGGCCCTTGCTCAATATGCATTTCCAAAAAGGCTTTAGCATCCTTTAAACGTGCCTCGATGCTGCCAACATAGCCACTTTCATTTAAGGCTTGCTCAAAGGTAATCCCATCAATATCTTTTTTAGCAAGCATGACATCTTTATCAAACTTTCCAGATAGTACCCCAGAGGACATCATCGAAGGCTCAAATCGGGCCCCTTCTTCATTCGTAATATTCATCACGACGAGCGGAACACTAAGCCTCACATGATTCTCAACGAGAGTTCTGGCTACCTCTAGACCTGCAATAACACCGAGTGCTCCGTCAAAACGGCCACCCTTTTTGACAGAATCCAAGTGGGAGCCGATGACGATGGGTGGCTTGCTGTTATCGACACCTTCAAGGGTTCCATAAATATTACCCATATCGTCGTAGACCACCGACATTCCAAGCTCCTTACAGCAATGAATGAAGTATTCCCGTGCAAGCAAGTCTTCCTTCGATAAGGCCAGCCTTGTAACCCCATTATTTTCAGTCCGTCCAAAATTCGCAAATTCTTCGATTGTATTCTTCAGCCGTTCTCCATTAATCATGAGCTTCTGCTTT
>DLCS01000184.1:9276-15064 GCA_002480735.1 Bacillaceae bacterium UBA7792
TTCTTTATTAAATATGTAATAAGCCGTAAGAACTACCGGAGTCTAATATTTATACTATTCTGATAATACCGAGTATAGAAGGTACAGAGCTTGACTTCAATGGACAATATGTAAAATGAAACGGTCTTCCTCTGTACAATTTGAAAAAGCATTGATTGGTTTAACTGAATTAATAAATATTTGTTGAAAATTCTATTTCAAAAATAGACCTTTCTTATTTCCTTCTAAGATATTTTTCGTTAATGACGAGAACCTTGCCGTTTTCAGAAGCCTGGTACTTGCGATTGATAAATTTATATTTCTCATAGGCGAAATGCCCCAAAACATAGACAGGCAGGATGATGAACAGGAGAATAACCATTTGTTGCAACATCTTGAGTTTATTTTGCAGAATATATATAACGGTGACTGCATGGGCCGCGAAAGAGATCATTAAGGTTATGAGCACATTGCAAATATGAAATGCGACAACCTGTTTCTTCTCACGAAACATGCGCTCAAGCTCAGACTTAAAATAGAGAGTAATAAATACGGATATTAGAATCACAATAAAGGAAACGATATAAGCAAGCCCGCCCTGCATTTGCCCACCCCCTTAATCTAAAGATTGATAGTAGAATAAGATCCCCTAGACTACACAAGACCCCCCCTCTTTCTTTGTATTTTACCATAATTGAGAAAATTAAATGTTTATCCTCCATTCATTCGACCCTAGATTCTAAAATTTCGTATTGCTAAATATCTTTAGCGAAAATGGTCATAATTTTTCACGGAACCCCAAAAAGTAAAAAAGGTAACATTAAGTACTTAGCAAAAGAACCATCTCTTAAGCTTAGAGATGGTTCTTCATGTCACTCACTCTTTTTAATTGGCGAACACACGGCGTATAGATTTTCCGTCGGGACAGAAACCTCGACCTTGATGACCTTAAATCCGCCTTCACCTTTTTTCCAATTGTTTTTTGTGATAATGTCCTTCATCTTCCTTCTTCCTTTCCCTCAGGGTCTCTCACACACTGAGGTCAGTATATGAAAAGGAATCAAAAGTGTGCCGCTAAAAAATACAATTTCCAACCTATCTTTGTTGACGAGACCCCAGTTGGAGTCTTTTATCGATGGTTAGGCTGTTAACTCACAGACCCTTACACCTGAAGAACGACAAATTCGCCGTTTCCAAAGAGGTTTTCTTTAAAATCAACCTTTGCATGGTCAAAGTAGACCCTGTCTCTTTCATTGACAAGAAATTGGATCCCCTCTAATTCCGTGATTTCATCATTTTCTAAAGCTGACTCCTCCAGAGTCAGGCGAAGGCTTGGGCCCCCTCAACCAATTCCCATTGATAAACGAACGAGTGCTTTTTCGCCTTCTTTTAAAATCGTAGAAAGCTGCTCTGAAATCTCGGTTAACGCAGCCGGCGTAATATTTACCATTTTTCAATACCCCCTATAGTATAAAAAAGATCACAAAGATAGAGCTTTGTGCCATTAGTATATACTGTTTTTCCAGACAATCAAAGAAATTTGCTTATCCCTTTATAATCCAGAAAGTTCTTCCCTCTTTGAATCATAAATAAAAGAGGATTACTCCCAATCGTACTAGAAGCACGAACACGGGAACAGGAGCCAGAGAATTTCCGTGTCTGGAATCCCATCCGGAACAAAACATAGCGGTTTCGAAATTTGTTGTAGAAGTGAAAACCTCCAAGGGGGAAATCCCTTGGAGGTATCATCCTTTGACAATGATCTTTTTCATAAATTTCTCTTCAAATTCCTCAATTGAACAGGGTTTTCCAAAGTAGAATCCCTGGACGTAATGACAATTCTGATCAAGAAGTAAGGCCAGTTCCTCTTCGGTTTCAACACCTTCTGCAATCACGTCCATTCTAAGATGGTGAGCCATTTGGATCATTGCGACAGTAATCCCGGCATTATCGGATTCACATGAAATATTTTGTACAAACGATCGATCAATTTTGATCCCGTCAAGCCGAAATTTTTTCAAATAATGAAAGGAGGAATAGCCAGTACCAAAATCATCAATGAAGATTTTTATACCCATTTCCTTTAATTCATGTAGTGTTTGAAGAACATATTCTTCGTTCCGCATGAGGGAGTTCTCAGTTATCTCCAGCTCGAGCCATTTTCCATCCAACTGAAATTGTGTAAGAAGATCCTTCACATCTTCAGCAAATTCCTTTTGTAAAAATCGTTGCGAGCTAATATTCACACTTATCGGCAGTAGTGGAAAACCTGATTCTCGCCAAATCACTAACTGTTCACATACCTTTTTCTTCATCCATTTTCCCAATGGGATAATAAGCCCTGTTTCCTCAGCCAATGGTATGAATTCTCCCGGCGAAACAAGCCCTAGGCTTGGATGCATCCAACGTATTAATGCTTCAGCCCCTGTGATTCTCCCTGTTCTGCCATCTACACGTGGTTGAAAATAGGCAACAAACTCTTCATTGGCTATCGCTTTTCGCAAATCCCTCTCTAACAGGAAGGAATGATAGTTCTGTTCATCCATAAATTCAACATACACCTTGTAAATATTGCGGCCTTCCCCTTTTGCCCGATATAGTGCAATATCCGCCTTTTTCATTAAATCTACTTCATTCGTTCCATCGGTTGGGTAAAAGCTGATCCCTATACTAGCCGACACATGTAGCTCATTGTCCTCGATATAAAAAGGAATTGCTAGATTTTTAAGAATTCTATTGGCAATTTGAATCGCTTCATCACGACTAGCAATTACTGGACAAAGAATCATGAATTCATCTCCACCGAGTCGCGCTACAAACTGTTTGTCTCGATCTATACTGTCGAGTAGGCGAGAGGGAACCAGTTCTAAAAGACGATCTCCAACCAGATGTCCAAGCGTGTCATTTATGTTTTTAAACCGGTCCAGATCAATGAATAAAACAGCAAGCTCTTGGCTTTTCTCCTCGGCAAGACGCAAAGCCTCTCGCAGTTCTTGCTCGATTTTTCTTCGATTTGGAAGCTTTGTTAACTCATCATGATGGGCCAAAAATTCATTCAACTTCTGTATTCTCTTTTGCTCGGTAATATCTTTCCCAATCGAGATCACGCCTTTTACTTGTTGATCGAGGATGATGGGCAAAAAAGTAACTTGAAAGACCATTTTCTCTTGAATCTTATGTTTTATCTCCATTTCAAAGCTCTGTAGATGTCCTTTCAATGCTGCTTCTAAGAAATCAAACCACTTTTCGTCATATTCCTCGAACACCAAAGAACTGATAAATTTATGAGAGTCTTCACTAATTAATAATTCCCGCGCCATTGAGTTCAAAGCAATGATATGTCCGTCCATGTCAAAGCTTATCACGTAGTCTTGGCTATGCTCAAACAATGATTTATATTGCAGCTGCTGGACAACGAGCTCTCTCTGTGTCGATCTTAGCTCTGAAATATCCTGAACAGAACCGACAATTTCGATTACCTTTTCCCCCTGCTTTATCGGTGAAACATCAACAAAGACATGCTTTCCTTTCAGATCAACCTCATAGCTTACCTTCATTCCTTCAAATGCCTTTTTATAATGACAATTCTTTAACTCAGCTATCTCTTCTGGGAAGATATCATTAGGCGTTAGATTGCTGACATACTCTGTTTTAATTCCAATTTCCTCTAAGAGTTTTCCTTCTGCCATCGTATAAATGAAATTTCCGTCTGGGTTCATTGTCATCTTAAAGATCCCGTTTTGAAGATTTCTTATCGTATCCTGAAAATCGATTTTCATGGCTTCCTGTTGCTTTAATTCCTTTTGTACTCTCTCGGTAATATCCGTCCTAACACTTACGTATTGGTATGGCTTCCCGTTATCATTCCGAAATGGCACAATCGTCGTATCCACCCAATACAGGCTGCCATCCTTTGCTTTGTTCTGGATTTCACCCTTCCATATCTCTCCACGACCAATCGTTCTCCACATTTCCTTAAAGAATTCCTTTGGATGAAAGCCTGAATTTAGAATGCAGTGATTTTGGCCAATTAACTCCTCTTTTGTATACTTTGAGAGCTCACAAAACTTTTGATTGACAAACGTAATCGTTCCCTTTCGGTCGGTAATGGCAATAATCGTTGATTCATCGAGTGCCACATTGATATCCTTCAACGCCCTACTTAAGGACTTCGTTTCTTTGGATATCTTCCTATCTTCATTCATATTTCTAATAATGTAGACCTCATATTCCTTATCCGCTATCTTGATGTTTTGTGATTGAAACTCAAATGGCAGTTCACTTAAATTGGCTGGGATGATTTCTTTGATGCGACGACCAATAGCGTCATTGCCACTTACATTAAAGATCCCCTCTGTCTTTGCATTCAAATATATTATCGTTCCTGCTGTATCCACAACAACCAAACAGTCAGATAGTTTATCAAATAGTTGAAAAAATGACCCCTGTTCGTTCATGTAATCCTCCGTCTATAGTCAAGGCTTATCATCAATTAATATTCATATATCCAACTTAATACATATGCATATATTTTCTATTAAAATTGACCTTCTGTATAGGAGTAAATATGCCTTTATTTAAGGAAATAGTTTCCAAAATCACAAAAAAAAGCTGGACCCTTCATTTTGGAAGGATCCAGTCAATCATAATAACATTCAAGAATATATTTCTAAATGGTTTCCGTTACAAATGACAAATTATGTGCCCTCGCTACTCCTTCATATATAATATGGCCGTTGATGGTGAAATGGCAACTTGGTTCTCGTTGTACTTAACCTCCGTTGGAATCCCTATTCTCATCTATAAACTCCGTATTTCTTGGGCTAAGATCGAAATAGCAAAATCTAAATCCTCTTCTGCGATACTAAGGGGTGGTGCTAAGGTTAAGACGTTGTTGAAACCTGCAACAGTTGCACCGTTTTTCCCGATAATCAGTCCCTTCTCCTTACAGCCGGCTATGACTTGATTGACAAGCTTTGTATCCAAGGGTTCCTTTGTAGCCTTATCCTGGACAAGCTCAATGCCAACTAGCAATCCCTTCCCTCTCACGTTTCCAACAAAATGATGATCCCCAAGTTGAGCCTGCAGTCTTTGAAGCAAACTTTCACCCAATTCCTTCGAACGATTAAACAGCTCCTCATGCTCCATAATTTCAATGTTTTTCAAAGCAAGGGCACATGCGGCTGGGTTCCCGCCAAAGGTATTGACGTGGCGGAAATAATCATATTCCTCCGTTCCTTTAAATGCGTCGTAGATTTCTTTTTTCACACAGGTTGCAGATAGAGGCAAATAGGCACTGGTAATCCCTTTGGCCATTGTGATGATGTCTGGCTTCACTCCATAATTCATAAATCCAAATGGCTTCCCGGTACGGCCAAATCCACAAATGACTTCATCAACAATAAGTAGCGCCCCGTGCTTCTCACAAACCTCTTTTACACCTGCCATATAGGCGTCAGGTGGAACGATGACCCCGCCGCCTGTAATAATTGGCTCCATGATTACGCCAGCAATCGTTTCACTCAGCTCCCAGGTCATTACCCGGTCGATTTCACGAACGGATTCCAATTCATTTGAAGGGGTATCCTCCTTGTCGCGACCGCGATACAAATCAGGTGGAGCCACATGGATAAATCCTGGTGCTAATGGTTCATATTTATATTTGCGCTGCGCTTGGCCAGTGGCGGCAAGTGAACCCATCGAGTTTCCATGATAAGCACGATATCTTGAAATGAATTTATAGCGACCATGCTCTCCTTTTTGCTGATGATACTGTCTCGCGATCTTAAATGCCGTTTCATTGGCTTCC
>DLCS01000184.1:15213-18083 GCA_002480735.1 Bacillaceae bacterium UBA7792
GACCCACTGTTTGAAAAGAAGATTACATATTCATCATCAAGCATCTCATTGAGCTTTTCAGCTAATTGAATCGCTGGGCTATGGCTTTGCGTCAGGGGGAAATACGCCATTTTCTTTAATTGCTCATAGGCAGCCTCTGCTAATTCTGTACGTCCGTAGCCTACATTGACACACCATAAGCCAGCCATGGCATCAAGAAGCCGTTGTCCGTTATGATCCGTGATCCAGGAACCTTCCGCTTTTTCCGCAATAATGGTTGCATTGGGACTATACGGTCTCATGGCATGCCAAACAAACTCCTGATCCTTTGTCAAAAAGTCATCACTTTGTACCCTTGTCACTTTTATCCACCTCCGATTAAATATCAAATCTCGATGTAATCATCTTTTTGCGGGTATAGAAATTAACCCCGTCTTTTCCATTTACATGCAGATCCCCATAGAAAGAATCCTTCCAGCCTGAGAACGGGAAGAAAGCCATTGTTGCAGGTACTCCAACATTAATTCCGAGCATTCCTGCGTCTGCTTCTTCACGGAACTGTCTGATCGCTTTTGCATTATTCGTATAAATAGTCGCACCATTTCCATATCGAGACTTACGGATATACTCAAGTCCTTCATCTAGATCCTTCGCCCGAAGCAAGCTTAAGACCGGGGCGAAAATTTCATCCTTTGCGATGGTCATCTCTGGTGTCACATGATCGAAAATCGTTGCTCCCAGGAAATTCCCTTTCTCAAATTCATCCATTTCTTTCCGGCCATCACGGACTAGCGTTGCCCCTTCTGCAAGGCCCTTTTCAATATAGGACAACACTTTTTCACGGTGGGAGGCTCTTATGACTGGAGTGAGAAGGACTTCATCATCAAGCCCATTCCCAATGATGAGCTCGTCAGCCCGTTGTTTCAGCGCTTGAACAAATTCATCCCCTTCCCCCACCACAACTACGGCACTACAAGCCATGCAACGTTGACCAGCACTACCAAATGCTGAACTCAAAATATGTGAAACAGCCTTATCGACATCGGCATCTGGCATGACAATATGGTGATTCTTTGCCCCTGATAAAGCTTGAACACGTTTTCCTCTTGCAGCAGCTCGTTCATACACATACTTGGCGACCGGCTGAGAACCTACAAAGGAGATCGCCTTCACATCTTCATGTTCGATCAATCCATTGACAACGTCATGGGCACCGTGAACGATATTCAACACACCCTTTGGCGCCCCCGCCTCCGCAAAGAGCCGAGCAAGCTCGTTTGCAAGAATCGGAGTTCTTTCCGATGGCTTCAATACAAATGTATTTCCACAGGCAATAGCTAGTGGAAACATCCAAAGCGGCACCATCATCGGAAAATTGAATGGCGTTATCCCTCCGACAACGCCTAATGGATAGCGGAACATCTCTGAATCAATATCCTCAGCAATATTCGTTAATGTTTCACCCATCATCAAAGTCGGTGCACCGGCAGCGAATTCGACACACTCGATTCCCCTTTGCACCTCTCCATAGGCTTCCTTATAGGCTTTTCCATTTTCTTGAACAACCAATTTCGCTAACTTTTCATGATTTTCACTGAGGAGATGATGATATTTATATAAAATCCTTGCCCGCTTTGGCACGGGAGTTTTTTTCCAGGATTGAAAGGCCTCCCTTGCAGCTATTACTGCTTTGTCCACATCCTCTTTAGAGGAGATTGGTACCCGCACCAAAACTTCACCTGTCGCTGGGTTCGGTACCTCCAACGCATCTGTGCTTTCTGCTTCGACCCACTCACCATTTATATAATTTTTTAACAGCTCCGTATCCTGCTTAATCACTGACATATGAAAGCAGCCTCCCTTTTTCCTAATTTTCAAAATTTACGTTTCATAGTAAAATTATCGTTGATTTTGTAAGTGCTTTCATTAGACGTTTTGTTAAATATCTACCTCTCTTTTTTCCACATTATGCATGATGAGATTTAAATCCACTTTTAGAACAAAAACCTACTAAACTCGCAGTCTATATTGATTCCACTTCAATTGGCTTCATTTGCTTGGAGGAAACTAGAAAATCATAGGCATGAATCATGAATTCGATCGCTAGCCTTTTTTCATGATCCATGAAATCTGAACCTAGTAATTTCTCTAGCTTTTGAATGCGATGATAGAGTGTTTGTCTAACGATATATAGCCGCTTTGCTGTTTCCTGCTTGGAGCCATTGCAGGCCAAATACGTCTTCAACGTATCCATCAGCTTTGCATTGTATTTTCGATCATAGCTAATAATGGGTGCAAGGTATTCTAAGACGATTTCCTGCAAATCTATGTGCCGGTGCAAAAGGGATATTAGTCGAAAAATATGGAGCTCATCATAAAAATAACTTTCGCATGGATGAAAACGCTTCTTTTGTATTTGCATCGTCTCAATCGACGTTTGATAGCTAATATGTACATTGGTCAAGCTCTCAACATACTTACCTATTCCCATCACCAATTTCGGCTTGTTGTTACCAAGTTTGAAATCTGACTCTGCTATCTTCTTAATCCCTTCCTTCATTCTATGAATCCATGTAGAAAAGCTTCGGTTATTTAGTAGAATAAAAATAATCGTGTATCTTTTCTCGATCGCAAAGACAGAAAATCCTTGCTGTTCAAAAATGGTTCGGAAGTAAATTATAAAATAGGTGATATCTAAATTACTATACTCTTGTGGCTCAAGCTTACAATGGCAGACAATCGCTCCTTTTGCCTGATTCGTCGATAGATGAAACGCCAAATATTCTTCAATTGATTCAAGATCATGTTCTCCTTCAATCCATCTCGCCAGCCATTCCGCTTCATCTGCCCTTCGCTTTTCTTCGACATACAGCTCTCTTAATAAGAACTGG
>DLCS01000184.1:18126-19711 GCA_002480735.1 Bacillaceae bacterium UBA7792
TTCTCTTAATAAGAACTGGGCAAGTGCTGTTGCCGTTCTGTCTAAAATAAGATGGTCAAATTCCGTTAAAGCTCGATCACTTGAAAGAATCGCTAATTCTGCATAATGATCCCAAAGTAAAGGAATCGGGACCCTAGCCAACTTAGGAGAGTTACTAGAGTTCAATAAAGTATGGATAGCCTTTCTCTCATGCTCCGTCACCTTCGGAGTGAAATGGACCTCTTTTTGATGAATGAAAACTACCTGGATTTTTAAATACTGCTGGATAAACGTGAGGATTTCTACAAAGTGTTTCATGGTCAATAGCTTTTTGTTTAATGCTTGTGAATAGGCTTCCAAGTCTGAAATGATTTGATATTGGTGGTTGATAAGAAGTGTATGAATGTCCTGTGTAATCTCAACAAATGGGACTTCTTTGTGAAAAAGAATAATAGGAAAATGAGTTCTATTTGCAATATCAATGATTTCCTGAGGGATCATCGAAGTATATGTACCAAACTCAATACATAAACCAGCTGCTTCCGCTTCAATTAACTGTTCAACAATGGAGATGAATAGCTCTTTATTTTCTTTCCAAGCCACGCCAGTAGAAAGGATTAACTCATGGCCATTTAGAAGATTTCGGATGTTGATTACTTCAACCACATGGACCCATTTCACTAAACGGTCGAGCCCCTCAATCCCAGCAATTACCTCGATAGCTTCAAAATGCTTTCTTTGTAAAAGATCTTTAACCATAATATAGGATTTCACTTCAAAGCACCTCCCTATCCTTTTAATTATAAGGGAAAAAGAGGAAATGAGAAGGATTGTTTTCAAATATTCATAATATTACGTAAAATCGACAAAAAAACTGATAAACCGCGGTTTACCAGTCACATGTTCTTTCTTTATTCCATTTGTTAAAGCGGGAAAAAGGCTTGGATTTCATTAATCATCCTTTCAAATTGCCTTTTGTCAACAAACTCATCAGAATGCCAATTAGTTAAAACCCATTGAACTAATTCTTCTGGAGAATTAAACACCTCACCACTCGAATCAGCCTTCCTAATCATGTAGCGGCCATTATCTTCATCAATGGTCACTTCGCATGGAAGTGCACACTCCTTGGACATTAATGAAAACTCCAATTTTTTTCCCTCCTAGCGTTCATTTGTTTTTATCATTCTTATCTAAACATTAATGCAAAGACTAAAATTATTATGCCCCTTCCTTTTGCTGCTTTATGAGCAAAACTGAGAAATATTTTCGGCCTTCAGGAGTTACGATATGCAGTGTTTCCTTTTCCTGCGCATCATTTTCTAGCTCGACAAAGGCCCCGCTTAAGTTTTCCGTAATGTTCTTAATACGGTAGCCCTTTTGAATATAGAAATCTAGTTTATCCCGTTCTTGTAAATAGGTTTGATATTCGGACATAACTCTTCCCTCCATCTGTTTATAGTGGTGTGTTTACTGTGTCGGTTTCGACGCTGCTTTCTCCTCCGGGATCAATAACCCAATCTCGGCCAACTGTAATACCTAAATACTTCTCATCACTTGGGTCAAGGATTTCGGCCTGTTTATATTTCACAAACCACCAGTATTT
>DLCS01000159.1 GCA_002480735.1 Bacillaceae bacterium UBA7792
TCTAGTTTATATTCCGTTACTTTTCCAGATGGATCGGTTACTTTTGTTACCACATAATTATCATTCACATGGTAAACCGTGGTATTATCTTCTGCATCCGTAACTGTGGCAATCTTAGCCGCTTGGTCCAGTGTATAATTTGTTCCAGGTCTATCGGCTGGATCCTTTACTCCATTCACTTCATGCGGTTCTTGAACTTTAACTAAATTCTCATTTTCGTACGTGTAATCCGTTTTTCTTCCATTTGGGTCAATAATGGTAGCAATTCTATTATTCTTATAAATAAATTGAGTTGTCGTTTTTTCACCCGTTACATATCTAAGCTGATCCACATACTCCAAATATCCAGCTGCATTATATCGGTAGGAGAATTCTTTACCATCATAGCTGATTTTTGAAATTTGCCCTTTTGAATTATATTGGATGTCAACTGCTTTGGATAGAGAATTGCCAAGATCGGTTGCTATTTTGACAAGTTGATTGCTGGAATTGTAAGTGTAGTTGATTTTATTTCCGTTTCTATCCTCTTTAGACTGAATATAGGCAATATTCACATCCGTATCATAATCTACCTTCATTATTTTGAAGGTGGTAGAGGTTCCATCTAAATTGTAAAGCGTATAAGTGTTTTGAGCAGTATCCTTAATCGTCTCATAGTTTCCTGCTCCCTCTCGATAAGTTAATGACTTGGCATCATAAGTAAATTCATGTGTCGTCCCATCTTCATCATAATATTGAATACCATCGCTGCTTACAAATAATTTTTCGTTACCAGTGAATGTCCATCCATATCCAAGGGCTGATTTCTCTAAATCCTTGCTGTTATAGGTTCTAGTGAAAGTAAAGCCTGAATCAGCACGGCCTAGAACCGAGAAATCTTCATACTGGATGACGTTGTTGCTTGTGGTCAGATTGGTATAGCTGGCTCCTCCGACTAATGGATGCGTATCATAGCTCCAATAATCTTCGATGCCTAACCTAGCACCCGTCTTATAAGTAACGACAAGAAGTGGCTGATATTCGGTTCCTATTGAATGTTCACTCGAAATGAATTTTTTGTAAGTATTAAGTGATTCACTTTTACTTTTCATAAGGATCCCATAATTTGATGCTGGATTGGCTAGCCAACGATTCACTAGACTCACAGGGATACTCCATTTTAAGTTGATGGATAAATCAAGCAGTGATCCTATTCCACCAACTGTGTCTATCGGAGTTGCAACATAGTCGCCACCTTTCGCACTCCATGATGTATAAGGGGAAGTTTTGCTATAATTCCAGCTTGCTTGATTTTCTTCCCAGGCTTTTGTCATCTGATAAGCACCAATGTCAATCGGTGTATCATTACTGACAGAAGACATCCATAAATTTAGATCAGCGTTAGTGATGATGACATTTTGTGGGATAGAACTCACATTAAATTTCAGTAGTGAACGAATAACATTTTGATGAGTAGAATCTTTGTAGAGACCTGTTCCTAATTCAAGATCATTCCCACCAGTCTGCGTAGGCGCTCCACTGCGAAGATTCGTGTCGTCTACCAGATTACTAGAAGTTATTCTTACAATCGTTGGGTCAATTGTGATAGGATAGACTCTATTTTTATCATTTAACCATTCCTGGTCAGGAATCATATATAAGTAAAGTTGCCCATTTTGAACTTCGTAATCTAAAGTAATGTTGTATGAAATTGCTTCTTCAGGAATTGATGTGATCCCTTTGTTTGATTTATATCCTTTTGGAATATAAGAATCATACATGTAAGGGGCTTCGATATAATAGAGTTTCTCTTTCGTTTGGGAGTCAAGAAGATAAATGATTTCTCCTTCTTTTTTTACCTCTAAGCCTTCTAGATCCATTTTATAGGTGAATTTTTCTGGAAAACCATCTTCAGGTTTCTCTTTGTAAATAATGTCTTCTTTTACCCGATCAGAACCTATTGAATACTTCAGATTAACTCCATCAAGAATTTCAGGATATGTAATAGAGTTTTCTTTTACCTCTCCTTTTGTTTCTTGAACAGGCATTACTTTAGTTCCATTTTGCTCTTGAATGGACTCAAGTCCAAGGTTGATTGATTTATCTTGGTCCGTAATACTGATGCTACGCTCGCCTTTAATCTCTTTTTCTATTTTAACCTTGAATTTATTGGATTTGTTTTCGACAGCTGCCTTGTCTTGCACATCCACTAAAGTATTATCAATCTCTTTCCATTTTCCTTTTGCATCTTTATAGTGAATGGGACTTTGTGCTATTTCTGCCGTATAAGTTCCGTCTTCATTCAGGAATGTTTTTGAATTTTCTGTTCGTAAATTCTCTACTTCTTTACGAACCTTGTTCTTTTTGTTCTCTTGATTCTTAGCAGCTTGGTGCTCCTCGTTTCCTTTGGCATAGACAAGGAAATTTTCAAATGGAATATAGGCAAAAGTAAAAACTGCCGCAATTAGGCCTATAAGCCATTTTCTGGGTAAATTTGTGTGATTCATAGATGCTTCCCTTTCTGTTTTCAATTTTTTTACAGAAAAATTGTAGCATCTTTGTTTAGCCGCTTTCTATGGTACTTAATGGGAAGACGTGGCTGATGAAGTCATTCCAAGACAAAAAAAACTGCTAAATCAAAAACTGATTTAGCAGTTTGCATACATTATTCCATCCAATTCGTATGAAAGATTCCCTCTTTATCGATGCGTTGATACGTATGGGCTCCAAAATAATCCCGCTGTGCCTGGAGAAGGTTTGCAGGTAAGGTTTCGGTGCGATAGCTGTCATAATAGGATAATGCTGCCGATAAGCATGGCACCGGTATTCCGTTTTGTACGGCTACCCCAATGATCTCCCGCAAAGACGTTTGATAGCTTTCGACGATTTCCTTAAAGTACGGGTCAAGAAGAAGATTTTTTAATCCAGATTCACGGTCGTAAGCATCCTTGATTTTCTGCAGGAATTGTGCACGAATAATACAGCCTCCACGGAAAATCATGGCAATCTCTCCGTATTGCAAATCCCAGCCATACTCTTCAGAGGCCACTCTCATCTGGGCAAACCCTTGAGCATAGGAACAGATTTTACTCATGTAAAGGGCCTTGCGAACCGATTCAATGAAAGCTGCTCGATCCCCGCTAAAGCTCTTTGTTTCAGGACCCTTAAGTGCTTTACTTGCTTCAACACGCTCATCCTTCATGGCAGATATGAAGCGAGCAAATACCGATTCCGTGATTAGTGGTAGCGGTACACCTAAATCAAGGGCACTTTGACTCGTCCATTTGCCCGTACCCTTTTGACCAGCTGTATCAAGAATGACATCGACAAGTGGCTTCCCTGTTTCCTCGTCGATTTTCTTAAAAATATCAGCCGTAATTTCAATGAGGTAACTATCAAGCTCGCCCTTGTTCCAGTCAGAGAAAACCTGATGGAGCTCGTCAGCGGATAGACCTAGTACATGCTTCAAAAGAAAATAGGATTCCGAAATAAGCTGCATATCCCCATATTCAATTCCGTTATGTACCATCTTGACATAATGGCCTGCCCCATCCGGACCAATATAGGTCGTGCAAGGCTCGCCATTCACCTTCGCCGAAATATCCTTAAAAATTGGAGCAACTAAATCGTACGCTTCCCTTTGTCCTCCCGGCATAATGGAAGGTCCCTTTAATGCCCCTTCCTCACCACCTGACACCCCTGTTCCAATGAAATGAATGCCAAGCTCGCTTAATTCTTTGTTACGTCTTTGGGTATCAACGAAAAAGGTATTGCCCCCATCTATTAAGATATCCCCTTTTTCAAGGAGTGGCTTCAGCTGTTCAATAGTTGCATCCGTAGGTTTCCCTGCCTTCACCATTAGCATAATCTTGCGCGGCTTCTCTAAAGAATCAACGAATTCTTCTAAGGAGTAGGTTCCAACGAAATTTCTTCCTTCTACCTCCTTCAGCATCTCATCTGTCTTCTCTCTCGAGCGGTTATAGACGGAAACAGAGTAGCCTCTGCTTTCAATATTCATCGCGAGATTCTTGCCCATGACCGCAAGCCCAATTACGCCAAATTGTTGTTTTGTCATTTCGTTACTTCCCTTCTTTAGCAGATCATCTATAGTTTTTCATGAAATGGGTAAAAAAATCAACTAATCTGTATCTTTTTTCGTTTTGTATAAGAAATCCTTGTTGAAGCTCGTATCCGTACCAATTTGCGGCTTTTGTTCCTGGGTAAGATGGCTTGCTTGCTCGATAATATGTGCACCAAACTTTTCTTTCAGCTTGGACACGGCATCGATGAGCGGCTCTTTTTTGGCATCTTCTTCATAGGAAAATAAATCGAGCTGCTTAACCGCATGATCCTTCTCGACGAGATCATTTCCAGTAATGCCAAGTAGACGCACGGCTTCCCCCGACCAATTCCGCAAGAAAATTTGCTTTGCAGCTCCAAGAATTTCATCCCGCGAAGAAATTGGATTTAATAGCTTCTTGCTTCTTGTAATCGTTTTACGATCCTTGTAACGAATCGTGATCGCAATCGTCTTAGCCAGTACATCCTTCCGCTTCAATCGAACGGAAACCTTTTCCGCTAGCTTTTCCAAAACAGAAAAAAGCTCCTGCTGGTTCGCAACATCCATAGGAAGTGTTGTTGAATTGCCGATGCTCTTAAAATCAGAAACAGCATCGGGATCAACAGGTCGGTTATCAATGCCATTCGCCCTTTCCTTCAGTCTGATTCCGTTAATGCCAAGCAAGGATTTAAGCTGTATCTCATTAGCTTTTGCCAAGTCCTCAATCGTATGAATATGGATGGTGTTTAGCTTTTCGGCTGTCTTCTTTCCGACTCCATGCATCTCTCCCACTTCAAGCGGCCATAGCACCTTTGGAATATCCCTTTTTCTTAAAATCGTAATCCCCAATGGTTTTTTCATATCAGAGGCCATTTTTGCAAGAAATTTATTCGGGGCAATGCCTATGCTGCATGGCAAATCAAGCTGACGCAGCAGTCGTTGCTGGATGAGCTTAGCTATCTCGGGCGGAGCACCCCACTCATAGCTGTTCGTAATATCGACATAGCCCTCATCAATAGAAACGGGCTCAACAAGCGTTGAAAATTGATTCAAAATCTCAAACATTCCCATGCTCGCCGCCCGGTATCGATTAAAATCCGGCCGTTTCACAATTAGATGGGGGCAAAGCTTTTTTGCTTCCCATAATGGCATGGTTGTTTTGACGCCATAGCTTCTTGCCTCATAGCTACAAGTGACGATAATTCCTCTTCTTTCCTCAGGATTTCCCGCAATCGCAAGAGGCTTCCCCTTCAGCGACGGATCGTAAGCCATTTCAACGGAGGCATAGAAGCTATTCATATCGACATGTAGAATGACCCGCCCATTTTTCGGATACATGCTCTTCATGTAAACAACACATCCAATTACACGAGGTATTAACAATAGTTTAACATATGCTGAGTTAAAGGTTGATCTTATATACGCCTTATACGTACGCGTTCTCTACGTTACTCGT
>DLCS01000293.1 GCA_002480735.1 Bacillaceae bacterium UBA7792
CGACTCTTTACTTGTTGGATAATGTCGATTAATACGATCGCCTCCGCTCCAAAGCTTGATGCATATACGATTCTTTCCTCAGGAAAATTCCGATAGGCCCACTTGACGACTTCTTTCGCTCCTTTCGTCTCTTCATCGATTGTAAAATGGGGTGAACCGTATTGCTTAAGAAGATCATCCATCAGAAACCCTCCCTTCCCTTCCTAATGATGGAAATTTGCACCATCCGTTGTTTCCTTTACAATTCCCACCCGAATGACGAAATCTCCAAAACGTTCCTTATCCCGTCTTTCTTTGGCATAACGGGATAAAAGTACGGTTAGCTCCTTCAGAATTTCCTCCTCGGCAATATTCTCACGATAGATTTTACTTAAGCGGCTGCCATCAAAGGCAGCGCCCAAATACATGTTATACCTTCCAATCGACTTTCCGATAAAACCGATTTCCCCTAACGCATGACGGGCACATCCATTCGGACAGCCAGTCATGCGGATTGTGATCTCCTCATCTCGTAGACCATTCTCATCGATGATCCGCTCAATCTTGTCAATGAGAGTTGGCAAATACCTCTCTGCTTCTGCCATCGCTAGCCCGCATGTTGGCAAGGCGACACATGCGATGGAGTTTCTTCTTAATGCACGAGCATAGCTCTCATCATGCAAACCATATTTATCCAGTAGACGATGAATGTCTTCCTTGCCTTCTTCCGATACGTTAGCAATAATCAAATTTTGATTCGGGGTGATGATAAATTGCCCCTTATGCTTTCTAGCAATCTCTCGAAGTCCTGTTTTGGGCTTGAAGCGTTCTGTGTCCTTCACCCTTCCCCCTTCAATGAAAAGGGTGTAATGCCATCTTCCTCCTGTCCCTTTCACCCAGCCATAGCGATCACCATTATGCTCAAAATGAATGGGCTTCGCCTCCTCCAAATTCCACCCGAGGCGCTGTTGGAGCTCATTCTTCACTGCTTCGATCCCAAGGCGGTCCACAGTATACTTGAAACGAGCATTTTTGCGAATGGAGCGATTGCCATAATCGCGCTGAATGGTGATGATTTTTTCGGCTACATCATTTAATTGCTCTGGCTTACAGAAGCCAATCACTTTTGCAAGCTGGGGATAGGTTTCCACATCTCCATGGGTCATGCCCATCCCACCACCAATTGCGACATTGAAGCCTACTAAGCTTTCATTCTCAACAACTGCAATAAAGCCGATATCCTGTGAAAAAACATCCACGTCATTTGAAGGCGGAACAGCAATCCCAATCTTAAACTTCCGCGGCAAATAGACAGGGCTGTACATTGGTTCCCCTTCATCTATTTCTGGTGTTCCAAAAACCTTCTCGTCATCTAGCCAAATTTCGTGATATGCTCTCGTTCGTGGCAATAGACCGTTGCTTAAATTTTTCGACCATTCATATACTTCGGCATGAATTTCTGATTGATAGGGATTGGCGCTGCACATCACATTTCGATTGACGTCTCCACATGCAGCAATCGTATCCATCAATGCCCGATTTATTTCCTGCATCGTTTGTTTCATATTCCACTTCAAAATGCCATGCAGCTGAAAGGTCTGGCGTGTCGTTAACTTTAAGGAGTGATTCCCATATTTCTCTGAAAGCTCATCCATAACAAGCCATTGCTCAGGGGTTGCCACCCCACCAGGTAAGCGCACACGGATCATGAATTGGTAGGCAGGCTCAAGCTTTTGCTTTTGTCGTTCGTTGCGCAGATCCCGATCATCCTGAAGATAACTACCATGAAATTTTAGCAGTACATTCGAAGGATCCGATAGCCCTGCATGAAGTCTATCTGCCATCTCCTCCTTTAGTGTTCCCCGTAGAAAGTTGCTCTCTTTTTTTAACTGCTCATTCTTACTTGGAGGTCCTTTAGGAGCCTGTAAATGATCTCTACTCATATTCAAATCTCCTCTCTAGGATTTATTGGTTCATCTCATAAGTCTTTCTTCTCTCTAATACACATCGCGCTGGTATCTTCGCTGCTTTTGCATATCAGCTAGATAAGCTTCTGCTTCCTCGCGACTGTACGCACCCTCCTGAGCGATGATTTCGATCAGTGCTTGATGAACATCCTTTGCCATCTTTTTTTCATCACCGCAAATATAGACAACAGCACCTTCTTCTAACCAGGAGAAAATTTCCTTACTCTCTTCAAGCATGCGGTGCTGAACATACACTTTTTCTTCCTGATCTCGAGAAAAAGCTACAGTTAATCTAGTCAGAATCCCGTTCCTTAACCATTGATTCCATTCAGTTTGATAAAGGAAATCCGTCATGAAATGCTGATCACCAAAGAAGAGCCAAGCCTTCCCATCATAACCGAGTTCCTCCCGCTCTTGTAGAAATGCACGGTATGGAGCCACTCCTGTTCCAGGGCCAATCATAATGATTGGAACCTGAGGATCCTTAGGTAAGCGGAAATTATCATTTTCTTGGACAAAGACGGAAACTTTCTCACCAAGCTCAAGGCGTTCAGCCAAGTAACAGGAGCATACGCCCTTCCGTTCACGTTCATGATCTGTGTATCTTACCGTCCCAACCGTTAAATGAACCTCATCCGGATAAGCCTTTACGCTACTCGCAATTGAATACAGTCGAGGTGGGATTTTTCTAAGAATCGACACAAATTCCTCCGCTGTATCCCCCCAGCATCCTACGTCCCGGACCAAATCGAGAAGGTCTCGACCCTTTAAGTAAGCCTTCCAATCCTTTTCATTGGAAAGTAGGGTGGCTAGTGCTTCATTCTGTGTGAGCTCAACGACTTTTTGTAATAGAGGTTTTGTTAGAACAGTAATTTCATAGTAGCTTGTGAGCGCTTCTCTTAAACTCACTCGGTCGCCTTGCTTTTGAATTGGGACTGATTCCTCTGGGCTCCATTTCAGTTCCTCAATAAGCTCAGCAACGAGAGCTGGATCGTTTTTTGGAAAAATTCCAAGACTATCCCCTGGTTGATAGGTTAGTCCAGATCCTGCAAGGGATAACTCTAAATGACGGGTCTCTTTTGCTGAACCTCTGCCATTTAGGTTGATGTTTTCCAACACTTCAGCTTGGTAAGGATGGCTGCGGGAATAAGATGAGACTGCCTGCTCCTGGAGTGGTAATGAGTGTTGAACCTCCTCAGCCATTCCCTCTTGTTCTTCTAAACTGTGAATCACTCCTTCAAGCCATTCGGATGCGGGCTCCTCAAAATCTACGTCACAGTCAAATCGTGGATAGAGCCGGACACCCCCAAGCTCCTCCAGGCGCTTATCGAATTCTTTCCCTACCTGACAAAAATATTCATAGGAGCTATCGCCAAGAGCGAGGACAGAATAGGAAAGTCCGTCAAGCTTCGGTGCCCGCTTACCATGCAGATACTCATGGAAAAGGACTGCATTGTCTGGTGGATCGCCTTCCCCGTGAGTACTGATAATGATTAAAAGATTCCGCACCTTTTTTAATTGATTCGCTTTAAAATCATTCATCGCCTCAATATGAACCTGATAGCCCTTTTCTTCTAATGCCTTTCCTGCCTTTTTCGCAAGCCCCTGTGAATTGCCTGTTTGCGATCCATACAAGATCGTCACCTCTTTTGAACGATTTTGTGCCACAGGGCGTGTCTTCGTTTCAGTAGCAGAACAGGCAAAAAAACCGCTAAGCCAGATCTTTTGCGTAGGCGTCAGGGACTCTAAAAGTTCATTGAGAAGCGCCGACTGCTTTGCATTAAAAGGACTATTTCCTACTTGAAGTTGCAACTTTATTCACCCCACAAAAAGATTCTCTTTCGAAACAAGATATGATACGATGAACATATCTTTACTTTTCCTATCAAATAAGTTGGTTTTATTTCTAAAAAAATATGAAACTTATTATTTCAAAACTGTAACGGAGAAAAGGGCATATGTAAAATCATTTTTCATAATGATGATCATTAACATTCCTAATAGTAAGGTGGGTGCTTGATGCAAATAGAAGAACTAAGAACCTTGGTTACTCTGGCAGAGGTCAAAAATTTCACAAAAACAGCTGAAATCCGCTTGATGTCACAGCCGACAGTGAGCCTACATATTAAGAATTTGGAGCAGGAGTTTCAAACAGAGTTATTTCAGCGTTCACCAAAATTCCTGAACATTACTCCAAATGGTCAGCTGTTAGTGGAGCGTGCCAAACAAATCATTGACCTCTATGAACAAGCCAAAAGAGACATTCTCGAATTACAGGAAGAGATAAAAGGGACTTTAAGAATAGGAGCCAGTTATACAATCGGAGAATATTTACTCCCCTCTCTTCTGTCCGATCTCCAACGTAAGTACCAAAAGCTCGAAATTGAAGTAATGATTGGCAATACTGAAGAAATAGTTGATTCTATCAGACAGTTCAAGCTCGAAATCGGTTTGATTGATGACCAGATGGATGATAAGGAGCTAGAAGTCATCCCTTTTATGGATGATCAATTAGTCATCCTTGCTTCACCTGATCATCCGTTAGCTCGGAAATCATCGATTGACCTTAAGGATTTACATAATCAATCTTGGATTACTCAAGAAATGGGTTCTGGGACTCGTGAATTATTAATGGGGATGCTTGATCGAAATGGATTATCGGTAAAATCAATGCTTTCTGTTAACAGTACTCAAGTGATTAAAGAATGTGTCAAGAATGGTCTCGGTTTATCGCTCTTATCTGTACGCGCCATAGCAAGGGATTTGGCAGAAAAACAATTATCGCTCATTCAAGTGAATGAGCTTGACTTTAGTAGCTCTTTTTCCTATATCTATTCACCCGTCATGCAGGAGAAAAAGAATGTGCAGGCGTTTATTGAAGCTGTGGATGAAAAGTGGAAGTTCGAGGGATGAACGTTTTCGTTGTTAAAGACTTGAATTCTTAATAAACAGCAAAAAAAGCTGCAAATTTGCAGCTTTTTTATCTATTCTTCATGTCTCCCAACACAACGCTCACACTCATAATGAATTGATTTTTGCTTTTCCTTAAATTCTCCTCCACACTCAACACATTCCTTAATAATTGGGTTTGTTTCCATCATTTTTATTCCTCCTACCGTTTCATTTTGTTATCTCCATTGTACTATAACAGAATATAATTTGTAAATACTGTTATATAACTTTTTTAGATTTTTTCTAATTAAAAATAACCCCGATAATTTACCGAGGTCATCATTGATCACTCAAATTTCTCTGGAAACTGTTTGATAATCTCTTCTGTTAGAATATCTCCAAAGTGGATCAAATGGGTTTCATTCAAATCAGCCGTCTTAATATCTCCTTTTTATATTTTTTCCATTTTTAGTATTCATAAAAACGATTTTCTTATGCTGCTATCTTGATTATTTCTAAAGAAGAAATGCCATATTAAAGGTAGGAGTTGACAGAAAGGGGAAGAAATCAAATGGAATATTTGCCACGAGAACAGATTATTCAGGCCCTGCAAGAGCCATTTCAATCCTATATTGAAAAATACGGCATTGACGATATTGGAATTTTTGAAGAAGAGGGCCAGGACAATATTTATTATATGGGCTACACAGTGAAAAAGGATGGCAAAACCTATCATATTCATTCAACCTTCAGAAAGGATCATGAACAAGAACTTGCTCCGATCAATAATTTGTGGACAATTGAAACCGATGATCCCGATGGAAAGGACTCAACTGGCTTCACAAGCCTTGAAAATGCATTTCGTGAATTATAAAAATCCAAAGAAATAAAAACACCACCCGTTTAGCAAAATCGGGTGGTGTTAATCATTCCTATAGATCCTGGACCTTTGATTCAACGATGGGTACATTCATCTTCTCCTTCGCAAAAAAGAGGAGTAAGACAAATCCAATGCCGGCTAGAACAGCATAAATAACAATTAGATTTTCATAATGGATGAACTCTGAAACAAATCCAAACGTGAGATATCCGAGAGTTTGACCGATTTGTGTGGAATTCATATAAAGTGTAGTTGCCGTCCCTTGTGCTTCTGGAATAAAATCCTGAAAATATGAAATAGCAATGCCAGCCGTAATCGATACCTGAGCCGCGCTAAGAATTTGCAACGGATAAATTTGCCATGTCTCACTGACGAAACTGAACAAAATGAAATAGATTGTCGCAATAAAAAAACCGATTTTTACTAATAACCCATTATCCATTTTGGTTGCAAGAATTCCTACGGCAATCATAAAAGGAACCTCAAAAATGGGCGGAACACTAAAAATATAACCAACATCCATTTCCGACCCGTGAAGCACCTTTGTTACAAACTGTGGAACATTGAGCATATGAATGTTCATCGCTGCTGCTAATAATAATGCTGCGACAAGGTATGATAATATATGCGGTCGAGCAAGATGTTTCCGAACTGCCAACGACTCCTTCGACGGTGTAGCTTGCTTCGGAACTTCTTTCAAAAAGAATAGAATCGTCATGAATGCGAAGAAGTATGCAGCCGAAACACAGAGAAAAAGTCCCTTAAACCCAATAATGACTAAAAGCCAAGCTCCTACTGCAGGTCCAACCGTCCAAGCAAGGGCAAAGAACATGCGCAGGACATTCATGATAAAAGGCGTTTCTTCACTCGGAATATTCGCAGCCTTCAACGCATCACGGGCATAAGCCCATAATTGTGGCACAGAAGCTGCTGTGGTTCCCAGCAGGAAAAACGCTGTAATCATGAGAGCGAAATAATCCCTCAATATGGCAAATAAGGCATAGCCCAAAACCCCAGTTAGAGAGGTAATAAGCAAAAGCTTTCGCCGGCTGGTTCTTGTATCGGAACGCTTTGCAATATAACTACTAATCAATACACCTCCGATGGCCATGACCGTCATAAAAATTCCAAAGCCTGCATTGCTCATCCCTACTTCATCAATACCAAAAAGAGATGAAAATGGGGCAAAAAAGGATAAGGAAAACCCAAAAATGGTGTTAATGAGAAAGAGGACTGGAAAGGTAGGAATGCGAAACACATATAGAACTTTATCCTTTACACTGCTGTTCTTCACGAAGTACCACGATCCTAACAATTGAGAATAATTACGAATTCCATTATAAACCCTATATTTCTGGTGTCTATAGATACCATCAAATGAATATCAAAAAAGTCACCCTCTAATTGAAGGTGACTTTTTATTTCATTTTAGGTCAATCTCATCTTAAAATCTTCATAACCAAACTTATGCATGATGCGGCAGTCGCCGTCTTTCCCTTTCAGAGCGATCGATGGCAGCGCCATTCCATTAAAGGTTGTATTCTTCACCATTGAGTAAATGGCCATATCACCAAACACGAGGCGATCGCCGCTTTTCAAAGGCTGATCGAATGAATAGTCCCCAATATTATCACCTGAAAGACAAGTAGGTCCGCCAAGTCGATACGTATATGCCTTTTCCCCAGATTCGCCTGAATCAAAAAGAGGCGGCCGATACGGCATCTCTAGTACATCAGGCATATGACAGGACGCAGACGTATCAAGAATGGCGATATCCATCCCATTCTGAAGCGTATCAAGAACCGTTGTCACGAGGTAACCCGCATTCAAGGCAACGGCTTCCCCTGGCTCAAGATAGACTTCTAATCCGTATTTTCCCTGCATTCTTCTAATGCAATCCTCGAGTAATGGGATATCATAATCCTCTCTCGTAATATGGTGTCCACCGCCGAAATTGATCCATTCCATTTGGGCAAGCCACGGACCAAACTTTTCCTCCACAGCATCTAATGTAGTGGCAAGGTCGTCTGAATTCTGTTGGCATAAGGTATGGAAATGAAAGCCAGAAATCCCATCTAAGTCTTCAGGACGAAATTGCTCGAGCGTAACCCCGAACCTTGACCCAACAGCACAAGGATTATAAATTTCGTGCCCGACCTGGGTGGAACACTCCGGATTGATGCGGAGACCGATCTTTTTTCCAGCACTTAATACCCGATCCCGATACTTTTCCACCTGAGAAAAAGAATTGAAAATGATGTGATCACAATAGCGAATAATCTCATCCATTTCATCCTCTCGGTAGGCCGGGGAGAAGACATGATTCTCCTTCCCCATTTCCTCATAGCCGAGTCTTGCTTCATAAAGGCCACTTGCCGCTGTCCCACTTAAGTATTGGCGAATAAGCGGATAAGTGGAGTACATGGAAAAAGCCTTCTGGGCAAGAATGATCTTTGCCCCGGTCCGGTCCATGACACCTCTGAGGATTTTTAGATTTTTTTCAAGGAGTTCTTCATCGACTACATAACAAGGTGTTGGTAACTCTTCAAACCTCATCTTATCGCACTAGCTCCGGCTCTTTTTCATTTTCAGCCACAGTATCGACTAGCTCTGGATCAAAGCTTTCTTTCCATGGAAGTCCCCACTTGTTTAATGCTTCCATGAATGGATCTGGATCGAATTCCTCAATATTGTAAACGCCAGGCTTATTCCATTTACCTGTCATAATCATCATTGCACCGATCATCGCTGGAACTCCAGTCGTGTAGGAAACGGCCTGGGATCCTACCTCTTTAAAGCACTCCTCATGGTCACAAACATTATACACATAATAGGTTTTGTCCTTGCCATCCTTCTTACCGCGGAAAATACAGCCGATGTTTGTTTTTCCTTTTGTACGCGGGCCTAGAGAAGCTGGATCTGGTAATACCGCCTTTAAGAATTGAAGTGGAATGATTTGCTTGCCTTCAAATTCTATTGGCTCGATTGAAGTCATTCCAACATTTTCAAGACATTTTAAATGGGTTAAATAGCTTTGTCCAAAGGTCATGAAGAAGCGAATTCGCTTTAACCCAGGAATGTTTTGAGCAAGAGATTCTAGCTCCTCATGATAAAGTAGGTACATATCCTTTTCGCCAATTTCTGGGAAGTTATAGACGCGTTTGATTTCCATCGGCTTAGTCTCGATCCATTCACCGTTTTCCCAGTACCTTCCGTTGGCTGAAACCTCACGAATATTAATTTCCGGGTTAAAGTTGGTTGCGAATGGATAGCCATGATCCCCTGCATTACAGTCAAGGATATCAATGTACTCAATTTCATCGAAGTGATGCTTTAAAGCATGTGCTGAAAATACGCCTGTTACACCTGGGTCAAAGCCGCTACCTAATAGTGCGGTAATGCCAGCTTTTTCAAAGCGCTCACGGTATTCCCACTGCCACTTGTATTCAAACTTGGCCGTATCCTCTGGCTCATAGTTCGCTGTATCTAAATAATGCGTCTTCGTTGCTAAGCACGCATCCATAATCGTTAAGTCTTGATATGGGAGAGCCAAATTCATGACGATATCCGGTTTTACCTCTTCTATGAGAGCAATCAGCTCGTCCACATTGTCGGCATCCACTTGTGCTGTTGTGATTTTTGTTTTGCCTCCATCTAACTTTGCCTTTAGGTCGTCACATTTTGACTTTGTGCGACTCGCAATACAAATTTCTTCGAATACCTCGCTGTTTTGGACACATTTGTGGATGGCAACAGATGCCACACCGCCACAACCAATGATAAGTGCTTTACCCATTTTTCATTTCCCCTTTAAATTAGATTTTTTCACCTAAATAGGCAGAACTGAAGTTTTTGCTCAAATAAAAAAGCAAGTGCATACGCATATATGCGCACCACTTGCTTGTTGGTCATTTGAATTCGTAAGAAAAGCATACAGATCTGAACAGATCTCTTTTATAGACAGAATCATAGAAGAGCTTTTCTTTATTCAAATAATAGGTTCAGAGTCTATATAGCAAATAATTACTTTTACCACTCTTATTGACCGTTTCACAAGTTGATATGCAATATGCACTGGTTGTAAAGTAACCAACTTATAAAATTTGAGCTTCTAACTCAATCAATAAGGCAACAAAGTTGCCAATCGGCACTTGACCCGGCTGTCCGTATGGCCTTAACTCTCTTATTTTGAAGAAAGTGGTCAAAATTATCTGCTTGGAAAGACTCTGATATTTGAATATCTGCTCTCCATAAATAATACTTGCTTATCTTAACAGGAAATAATAAAAAAATCTATAAAAAAATGAAAAAAACTTTTGTTTCTTTTAATGCTAAGTTGGTTATAGTTTTTTTCGTCGTCAGGATTTGGTCAAAACAAACGTGACCGTTTCGAATTTATTTCAAAACGGTCACTTTCAAACAATTATTTAAATAGATCTGGATAGGCCATCTTTGCTACGAGTTCAACTGCCTCTCCAATTCTTGGTCCTGGACGTGATGTGACATCAGGATCTAATACAAAAATCTGATCAGCTTTCACTGCGTCTAGCTGATCCCAGCCTGCACGACCTTTAATATCTCCAACTGGATCCTCGACATAGTTAACAGTGGTGGCAATAATAGCAGGATTTCTCTTGATGACTTCCTCTTCTGAAACTTGAATCCACCCTTCTTGGTCCCCAAAAATATTTTCTACACCAGCTGCATTCAAAATTTCCTGCTGGAAGGTATTTTTTCCAGTTGTAAACGGAGTAGGATCAATCTCAAAATAAACGGTTTTCTTATCTGATACATTTGAGAGCTTTTCCTCTACTCCTGCAATTTTTCCACGAATGTCATCGACTAATTCTTTGCCTTTTTCTTCAACGCCCATCACTTTGGCGATTTGATCAATGTCACCGTAGACGTCATCAAATGAAGTCGCAGATTGGATGACGAATACTGGAATCCCCGCATCCTTCAGTGGGTTTAAAGTGTCGGCCTCTCCAATTGTATAGGCAATGACAACGTCAGGCTTTAGTCCAATGATTTTTTCTGCATTTATGTTCATGGAATCTGAGACGCGCTCAATATTCTGTGCTTCCTCTGGATAGTTGTCAAAATCAGTACCACCGACTACTTTGTCACCTACACCCAAAGCAAAAAGGATTTCCGTATTGCTTGGTGCAAGAGAAACAACCGTTTCAGGTACTTTATCAAATGTGATGTCGGTTCCAGTGTCATCTTTTACCGTGTAGGATTCTGTTTTTGGGGCTTGCTTTTCTGTATCTTTGTCCTGCTTTTCTGGCTCTTGTGCAGAATTACATGCTGCTAGTAAAAAAACGAGCATCAATGCAGAAAGCCATTTCATAAGATTTTTTGACATTTGTGATTCCTCCTATTTTCTCGTTGGATATGATTTGCTAATAAAAGGGATTTCCTCGACCCCATGCTGTTTATTGACATAGACCGCCATGACGAAAAAGACATTCGCTAATAAATGGGCATAATCAAACAAGATTTCTGGAATTTCTTTCTCCAGGCTAACTTTATGTAGAGCACGTACTGATTTTTTTGCTTCACTCCGGCACACGTGGAGTGTACATGCAGCTTCAGTCCCTTGCGGTAAAAGAAAGATTTGAATCCGCTCTTCAACCTCCGCCTTGTAAAAATCATACATCTTACTTAGCCGTTCCAAATCTTCTGGGAATATGGCAAGTTTTCCTCGTGCTGAGCCATTTAAATGATAGGCCATTGGGAGCAAATCCATTAAATCACTATGTACGACAGGTAAATCTTTTGTTTGCGAAGCGGCTTGTCCAATTCGAGTCGTCAATGAATCGGTCCTGATTTCAAAGTCTACTGTCGAGGCTGACTCACGCATAAATGGATAGCATAGATAGCGAGAATCCTTTTTCAATATTCATTCCTCCTCTCTTTTTTTTCGTGAATAGCTGCAGAACGAGTCTTCGAGATCATAAAAAAGCCGCCCATAAAAATTGGACGGCTACCATTCTATTAATTTTGATCAAGGCTGACCTATAAAATAGAAACACTGCCGTACAATCCTCTTAACTTCCGAAGAGCAAAATACGTTCAAGAATAGGCAGGTCTCCTGGCTCATGCATCATCTTACTTTAAGAACCTTCCCATTTGTTTAGAAACAAACAGTGGTATTTCTTATTTCATCAGCACTTACAGTTGCGGAAACAGCTTCGGATTTTCACCGAATTCCCTTTTTTAGCTAACAAGTTAGCACCTAATCTCTGCAAGACATATTCACATATGGATTAGTTTACATTATATTGATAGAAAATTAAAGGGAATTTGTCTATCTTCAGAAAACTGATTCTAACTGCTTTCAATCTTTTTCCCTCGCCCTTTGTGTATCTCTCACATTCTTTTGAACGGTTATCGCTGCAAATAGGCTAAGAACAAAGGCCATGCCATAAAAGCCTTTTTCGCTTAGTACGATACTTCCTGCGTTGTATAAACCGATTCCCATTAATGAAATCGATACGATAAGGGCAAACCAACTAATACCATAGTAAATGCTCGTTACAGGGATTCCCTCGTCCCTATCCCTTACAGCTTTTTGTAGGGATACAGATGAATAAAGTCCGAATATTAAAATGGCAAAATAATAGCCCTTCTCGTTCAACTCCATTCCTGCATTAAACAAACCGATGAGATAAGCACCAACACCAACAATTAAAGCAGCCCAAGATGCCCCTTTGAAAGCGGCAGTTGGTTCGCCCTCTTTCCTTTCTACCTTCTTCTTAAGATTATCTCTATCTAGGCCAACTTCATGCTCATTAGACATCCAATCTTCCCCTCTCTTAACAAATAAAAGTGGAGCAAAATAGAGGCTCCACTTCTATATATATAGGAATTCCTTTCAAATTATTGATGTTTTTAACATGATCTGAGAAATTTTACTGATCGGTTCTCTGAGCAAAATATTTATACTTTCCCCCATTATGATGTTAATATAATAATTCATGATGAATATTAATTAAGTAGGTAAAGGAGCTTATACATCTATGTCGAATATACTTGTAGTCAAAGCAAATAACCGCCCAGATGGCGTTTCAACAAAAATGTACGAAACCTTCGTATCCGAGGCGTCACAAATAGATGGTTTGAATTTAACAACTATTGACCTGTTCTCAGAAAACATGCCTTACTTTGGTCAAGATACACTGAATGCGTTCGGTAAACTTCAAAGCGGTGAAGAAATGACGGAAAACGAAGCGGCATCACTTGCTGCTCTCAATAAATCTCGTGAGCTGTTATCAGCTGCTGATCTGGTTGTTTTCGCATTCCCATTATGGAACTTAACGATTCCTGCTACATTACAAACATTCATTGATTACACTTATGGTGCAGGCTACTCATTTAAATACAATGAACAGGGCCAATTAGTCAGCTTAATGACAGATAAAAAATACATCGTATTAAACGCGCGTGGTGGTATCTACTCTACCCCAGAAGCAGCGCCAACGGAAATGGCTGTTAACTATGTTAACAATGTAATGAGCGGAATCTATGGTATGCAAAAAATCGGGGAAGTCATCATTGAAGGTCACAACGCTAACCCAGCCAAAGCTGAAGAGATCATTGCTGCAGGTTTAGAGGAAGTAAAAGCTTTAGTTCAAAAATTATTCGTATTAGCATAATGAAAAAAGTGACGAAAGCCTTGGTCTTCGTCACTTTATTTTTTTTTAAAAAAAGAACTACACCTTTATTAGAATGCATCATGAATGGAATCGAAATATTTTTCACGGATAATTAACATACCTCCTCTAGTTTGGATCACTTTCTTCCGTTATGATAACTTTGAGGAGGACGACAAGTATGGAGAAAAGAAAATCGGAGCCGAAGATAAAGATAACGATTGACCGGATTTTACAATGGGGGCTTAATATTGCTCTAGTCTCTTTAGCGCTCATTCTCTGCGGACTATTAGTAAAAGAAACGATTCACCTAACCCAACTTGCTTTCTTTGAATCTAGCCCCACCGCTTATTTTGAACTATTAGAAGGAATTCTCGTCTTCTTTCTATATTTTGAATTCATTGCCATGATTGTGAAGTATTTTCAAGAGGATTATCACTTCCCGCTCCGCTACTTTATGTATATTGGGATTACCGCGATGGTTCGTTTGATTGTCGTGGATCATGAAGATGCACAGCAAACCTTGCTATTTTCTGTGAGCATCCTTGTTCTCGTCATTAGCTATGTTCTCATTCACTACATGCATACAAAAATTAAACGCTAAAGGGTTGAAAGGAATAATTAACCATGCTATGATTGATTTCAAGTTCATATGAACACTAGGGGAGTCTTTTTGAAGACTGAGATTGAACAGATGTTCTAGACCCTTTGAACCTGATACAGTTTGCACTGTCGGAGGGAAGTGGCCATGGTTAGATGATGACAAAATCTAAAGCCTCCACTTCTGCTGTGGAGGCTTTTCGTTTTGATTTTCAAAAAATAATAGAGTATTTGTCTACTAGGGGCGCCATTTGGCTG
>DLCS01000253.1:0-12436 GCA_002480735.1 Bacillaceae bacterium UBA7792
AGAGGGTACTCTTTTTCTTTTCAAAAAAATTGTCCGTAAGGACAAGAAGATACCGGAGGCTGTTAAGGATATAATTGCTTCTAATGGGGAAAAATTATACTATTATAGTAAAGGCTGACGATATAGTCGTTGGCCTTTTTTCATATACAGATGAGTGAAAGGAAAATTGTGATGGGTGAGTCAAAAAGAAAACTCATATTTGAGGTAAAAGAAGATGAGACGATAGATGAGTGTCTAGATAGGATTCAGAAGGCAGGCTACACGCCGGTTAGAAGAATGGAAAAACCTATTTTTCAAGAAAAGAAAAATGGTTCTTCTGTGGAGTATGAACCCATTGGGAGGCAAATTATCTTTGAAGCAAAGAAAAAAGAGTAGAAAATACGAACATTAGGACAAAGTTGGTATCAAATTGTTCGAATTTTTATTGACACTACCTGTTACTCTTGATAAGATGTTAGTGAAGATAATTGAAACTAAGAGGACGTTTTTGTACGAAATGTCGATTTAGAACGATCTCATCTAAATAAGTGAAAGCCTCATATATAATGGGAATATGGCCCATAAGTTTCTACCCGACAACCATAAATTGTTGGACTATGAGGAAAGTAAATATGACTGGATGACGTATGATTTTTCGCGGGTGTAGTAGTGTGAGGTAGACGGGAAATGAAATTGCCTCATCTATTGATATGCCTAAAATTGATCAATCATGTCCCGGGCAGATTGCTTTCCTACTATAGAGGAAGCAGTCTGATCCGGGTTTTTGTTTTTGGTAGACCTTTACAGATTGTTTAAAATGGAGGAGAGCCATGAACGCACAAGTAGCTGTCATTATGGGAAGTACATCAGATTGGGAAACGATGAAACATGCCTGTGAGGTATTGGAGCAATTGGAGATTCCGTATGAAAAAAGGGTGGTATCAGCCCATCGAACACCGGATCTCATGTTTCAATATGCGGAAAAAGCGAGGGAACATGGCTTCAAGGTCATTATTGCTGGGGCTGGTGGTGCCGCTCATTTACCTGGAATGGTCGCAGCGAAGACAACCTTACCTGTGATTGGTGTGCCTGTTCAATCGAAAGCATTAAATGGATTAGACTCATTGTTATCGATCGTTCAGATGCCAGGGGGCGTACCTGTTGCAACCGTGGCAATCGGAAAAGCAGGGGCTACCAATGCCGGATTATTAGCAGCGCAAATTCTTGGTACTACGGACAAAAACATCGCAGAGAAACTAGACGAGATGAGAGAAAAGACGAGAGAATCTGTCATGGAAAGTAGTGATGAGCTTGTCTAATATCATTTTGCCAGGACAAATGATTGGAATTATTGGTGGTGGCCAATTAGGTCGGATGATGGCACTTGCAGCGAAGGCTCAAGGCTTCCGCATTGCTGTCCTTGACCCAACGGAAGATTCCCCTTGTGGTCAGGTTGCCGATGTGAAAATCGTTGCTGAATACCATGATATGAAGGCGATTCAGGAGCTAGCTGAGATCAGTGATGTAATTACATATGAATTTGAAAATATTGATGCCGTTGCATTGAATTGGCTTTGTGAACATGCCAACGTCCCTCAAGGGAAAAAGCTCCTTGAAATGACACAGAATCGCATAACGGAAAAGAAGGCAATCGAAAAAGCAGGGGCCGAAGTAGCACCTTATCAAGTGATTGAATCCATGGACGATCTCCAGTCTTCCGTCGAGCAACTCGGTTACCCTTGCGTGTTGAAGACCGCAACAGGTGGCTATGATGGAAAAGGACAGCTAGTGCTCCAATATGAAGAGGATTTGACGAAAGCCGAAAAGCTTGTTCAGTCAAATGCATGTGTACTAGAAAAATGGCTCTCATTTGAAAAAGAAATCTCCGTTATCGTGACAAGAAATCCAAATGGAGAGACTGTTGTTTTTCCAGTTGGAGAGAATATTCATAAGGACAATATTCTCCATCAAACAATTGTACCCGCAAGGATTCATCAAGAGGCTGAAAAAAAGGCGATTCAGCTTGCTAAACAATTAGCGGAGGCCTTCGAGCTTGTTGGAACATTAGCAGTGGAAATGTTCCTCACGGAAGAAGGGAAAATATACATTAACGAGCTTGCGCCAAGACCACATAACTCGGGGCATTATTCAATCGAGGCCTGCGTGACCTCACAGTTCGAGCAGCATATTCGTGCTGTGTGCAACTGGCCGCTTGGCAGTACAGAGCTATTGAAGTCCGCAATCATGGTGAATATTCTTGGGGAACATCAAGAAAAGGTATTAGACAGAATTTCGAAATACCCGAATTGGAAAATTCACTTGTATGGAAAAGAAGAAGCGAAGATAAAAAGAAAAATGGGCCATGTCACCATTTTACACGATTCAGTGGAGGAAACCCTTTTGGAAATTGACAGCAGTGGAATTTGGGAACAGACAAAGATATAGATCGGGGGATAATAGAATGATTGATCGTTATACAAGACCAGAAATGGGTGCCATTTGGACAGAGGAAAACCGCTTTAAAGCATGGCTCGAGGTTGAAATCTTAGCCTGTGAGGCATGGTCAGAGCTCGGTGAAATTCCAAAAGAAGATGTAAAGCTCCTAAGGGAAAATGCTTCCTTTGATATTCATCGCATAAAAGAAATCGAAGAAGAAACTCGCCATGATGTAGTTGCGTTCACTCGTGCCGTTTCAGAAACATTGGGTGAAGAAAGAAAATGGGTTCATTACGGTCTAACCTCAACAGATGTGGTCGATACAGCCTTATCTTATATCCTAAAGCAAGCCAACGAAATCTTGCTTAAGGACCTGGAGAACTTCATTGAAATTCTCAAAAATAAAGCTCAAGAACATAAATATACCGTGATGATGGGGCGTACCCACGGTGTCCATGCCGAGCCAACGACCTTTGGACTGAAGCTTGCCCTTTGGTATGAGGAAATGAAGCGCAATCTCGAAAGATTCAAGCAGGCTGCAACGGGAATCGAGTACGGGAAAATTTCTGGAGCCGTTGGGACCTATGCGAATATTGATCCATTTGTCGAAAAATACGTCTGCGAAAAGCTAGGCTTACAGCCAGCGCCGATTTCTACCCAGACGCTGCAAAGGGATCGCCATGCGCACTATCTGTCTACAATTGCATTAATTGCGACCTCAATTGAAAAATTTGCAGTAGAGATCCGCGGTTTGCAAAAGAGTGAAACCCGAGAGGTTGAGGAATTTTTTGCGAAGGGGCAAAAGGGATCTTCTGCGATGCCGCATAAACGCAATCCAATCGGCTCAGAAAATATGACAGGGCTTGCTCGTGTCATTCGTGGGCATATGCTAACAGCCTATGAAAATGTGCCATTATGGCATGAGCGTGATATCTCTCATTCGTCAGCGGAGAGAATCATTCTACCAGATGCAACGATTGCCTTGAATTACATGCTTAACCGTTTCGGAAACATCGTCAAAAATTTAACGGTCTTCCCGGAGAATATGAAGCGCAATATGGACTGGACCCTTGGACTTATCTACTCCCAGCGCGTACTGCTTGCTTTAATCGATAAAGGATTAACGCGTGAAGAGGCTTATGATACGGTTCAGCCAAGAGCGATGGAAGCGTGGGAAAAGCAAGTTCCATTTAGAAGCCTAGTAGAGGCAGATGAGACGATTGCCAATAAGCTTTCACCAGCAGAAATTGAGGATTGCTTTGATTACAACTATCACCTCAAACATGTCGATACCATTTTCGAACGGCTCGGTTTGTAATTTCAGGATAAGTGTCCGCCTTGAGCGGACACTGTCCACGAACGGTACCAGGTACCAAATTTTCATAAGGGGGCTCTTATATGGAAAAGAGAGCGTTGTTATATGAAGGAAAAGCGAAGAGAGTGTATGAAACCGATGATGCACAGTTTGTTTGGATTGAGTATAAGGATTCTGCAACAGCCTTCAATGGTGAAAAAAAGGCGCAAATTACTGGTAAGGGCCGCCTAAATAATGAAATTACGAGCTTAATATTTTCAAAACTTGAAAGAGAGGGAATTGCCTCACATTTTGTGAAAAAACTCTCTGAAACGGAACAGTTAGTAAAAAAGGTTAAGATTATCCCTCTTGAAATCGTGGTCAGGAATGTAGCGGCTGGAAGTTTCTCAAAGAGACTAGGAATTGAAGAAGGGAAGCCGTTAACAAGGCCAATTGTCGAATTTTACTACAAAGACGATGATTTGGGGGATCCATTGTTAATTGAGGATCATATCGAAGAATTGCAGCTTGCTAGAAAAGAAGAAGTTGCCGCTTTGAAATATAAAGCTTTGCATGTCAATAAGGTGCTATCCCATTTATTTCTAGAACTAGGTATTCGTTTGATTGATTTCAAGCTAGAGTTTGGAAAGGATGCAGAGGGGAATATCGTGCTTGCAGACGAAATTTCTCCTGATACATGTCGATTATGGGATGCGAACACAAGTGAAAGACTTGATAAAGATGTGTTCCGCCGAGATTTAGGGAACCTAACGGAAGCCTATGAAAAAATATTAGCAAGACTTGGAGGTCCTTCTCATGTATAAAGTAAAAGTCTATGTAACCTTAAGAGAAAGTGTTCTCGATCCACAAGGGGCGGCTGTAAAGAATTCATTACAATCGTTAAGCTACCACGAGGTAAAGGACGTTCGGATCGGAAAGTATATGGAACTCACAATTGAAAAATCAGAGCGCGCTGTGGAAGAGGTCGTGAAGGAAGTGTGTGAGAGCTTGCTTGCGAACCCAGTGATTGAGGATTACCGTTATGAAATTGAGGAGGCTGTTGCTCCGTGAAATTTGCTGTCATCGTGTTTCCAGGCTCGAACTGTGATGTTGACATGTACCACGCCATTAAGGATGAGTTAGGGGAAGAGGTAGAGTATGTATGGCATGATGCCGAAAGCCTCGATGAATTTGATGGCATCCTTTTACCTGGGGGATTTTCCTATGGTGATTATTTGCGCACAGGTGCGATTGCCCGTTTCAGTCGAGTAATGCAGGAGGTTGTAAAAGCAGCACAAGCTGGAAAGCCCGTCCTTGGCGTCTGTAATGGATTTCAAATTTTACTAGAGAGCGGTCTGCTGCCAGGAGCCATGAGAAGAAATGAAAGCTTGAAATTTATCTGTCGACCAACCAAGCTAAAGGTTGAAAACAATCAAACGATGTTCACTTCATTATATGAAGAGGGTGAGCTTGTCACAATTCCAATTGCCCATGGTGAAGGGAACTACTATTGTGATGAAGAAACACTGCAGAAATTAATCGCAAACAAGCAAATTGTTTTTACTTATGAGAACAACCCGAATGGATCGTTAGCCAATATTGCCGGGATTATCAACGAACAGGGCAATGTCCTTGGCATGATGCCACATCCTGAAAGAGCAGTTGACGAATTACTAGGTGGAGCGGATGGATTGAAGCTGTTTAAGGCGATCGTGAAGCAATGGAGGGAAGCAAATGTCATTAAAGCTTGAGCCAAGTCCAGAACAAATTAAACAAGAGAAACTTTATCGAGAAATGGGTTTGACGGATGAAGAGTTTGCGATGGTCGAGGGAATTCTCGGACGCACTCCTAATTATACGGAAACAGGTCTCTTCTCTGTTATGTGGTCCGAGCATTGCAGCTATAAAAACTCTAAGCCTGTATTAAAACGATTCCCGACTAGTGGAGAAAGAGTCCTTCAAGGTCCAGGGGAGGGTGCAGGAATCGTTGATATCGGTGACAAACAAGCGGTTGTCTTTAAAATCGAAAGCCATAATCACCCATCCGCCATTGAGCCCTATCAAGGGGCCGCAACAGGTGTGGGTGGAATTATCCGCGATGTCTTTTCAATGGGAGCAAGACCGATTGCCTTATTAAATTCTTTACGATTCGGGGAATTAGATGCTTCTTCTCGTGTACGTTACCTTTTTAAAGAAGTTGTTGCAGGAATTGCAGGCTATGGAAATTGTATCGGAATCCCAACGGTTGGCGGAGAGATTCAATTCGATGCTTGCTATGAAGGAAACCCTCTCGTCAATGCGATGTGTGTCGGCATCATTGATCATAAGGATATTAAAAAGGGTCAGGCTCATGGAGTGGGCAATACAGTGATGTATGTAGGGGCAAAGACAGGCCGTGATGGCATTCATGGGGCCACCTTTGCATCGGAAGAGTTAACCGAAGATTCCGACGAAAAACGCCCGGCCGTTCAGGTGGGTGATCCCTTTATGGAGAAATTGCTCATTGAGGCTTGTTTAGAGCTGATTCAATTGGATGCCCTCGTCGGCATTCAGGATATGGGAGCAGCTGGCCTCACAAGCTCATCTGCTGAAATGGCAAGTAAAGCAGGTTCTGGTATTGAGATGAATTTGGATTTTGTACCACAGCGGGAAACGGGCATGACTGCCTATGAAATGATGCTGTCTGAATCGCAGGAGCGTATGCTGATTGTCGTAAAAAAGGGCCGTGAGCAGGAAATCGTTGATCTTTTTTCCAAATACGGTCTAGAGGCAGTTGCAATTGGACATGTAACCGATGATAAAATGCTTCGCCTCCTTCACAAGGGTGAAGTGGTAGCAAACGTACCAGCTGATGCACTAGCAGAGGATGCGCCTGTGTACCATAAACCGTCTAGTGAGCCTGCTTATTTTCGTGAGTTTCAAGCAATGGAGAACGATATACCACAAGTGGAGGATTATAACGAGACCCTTATAAGCCTTTTAAAACAACCGACCATTGCTAGTAAAGAGTGGGTCTACGATCAATATGATCATATGGTCCGAACCAATACGGTCGTCGCACCTGGCTCAGATGCAGCGGTCGTAAGAATTCGTGGAACGAAGAAGGCACTTGCGATGACAACCGATTGTAACTCCCGCTACATTTATTTGGACCCAGAAACTGGCGGGAAAATTGCTGTGGCAGAGGCTGCTCGTAATGTCGTCGCATCAGGAGCTAAGCCGTTAGCGATTACAGATTGCTTGAATTTCGGAAACCCAGAGAAGCCAGAAATTTTCTGGCAATTCGAAAAATCTGTTGACGGAATGAGTGAGGCATGCCGTAAGCTAAACGCACCTGTGATCGGTGGAAATGTTTCCTTATACAATGAAACAAATGGAACGGCTGTCTATCCAACGCCCGTTGTCGGTATGGTTGGCTTAGTCGAGGACCTTGAGCATATTACGACTCAGGTGTTTAAAACGGAGGGAGATCTGATTTATCTGGTTGGGGAAACGAAGGATGAATTCGGTGGAAGTGAGCTCCAGAAGTTGACCTACGGGAGAATCTTTGGGAAAGCACCAGAGATTGATTTAGATATCGAAGCGAAAGTACAGAAGCAGGTGTTAGCGGCGATTCGTGCCGGCGTTGTGGCTTCTGCCCATGATATCGCTGAAGGCGGTCTTGCTGTGGCTTTGGCTGAAAGCTTATTTGGTACAAAAGGACTTGGCGCCAAGGTTAAGGTGGAAGGGAATATTACCTCTGCTCTCTTCAGTGAATCTCAGTCCCGCTTTATCGTTTCTGTGAAAAAAGAGCATCAGGAGCAATTTGAGCAACTAGTTGATGCGGTGAAAATAGGAGAAATTACTGATTCTGCAAAGCTAGAAATCTATGCGAATAATAAGGTTGTCATCAATCAAAAAGTAGCAGACTTAGAGGATGCTTGGAGGGGAGCTATTCCATGCTTGCTGAAATAAAAGGCCTTAATGAAGAGTGTGGCATCTTTGGAGTTTGGGGACATCCGAACGCAGCGCAAATTACTTATTATGGCTTGCATAGTCTTCAGCATCGGGGCCAGGAAGGATGCGGAATTGTGGTAACCGATGGAGAGAGACTGAAGGGAATAAAAGGGGAAGGTCTTGTCACTGAGATCTTCTCCCAGGAAGCCCTGCAGCAATTGAACGGAACGGGGGCCATCGGACATGTCCGTTATGCAACTGCCGGTGGCGGTGGCTATGAAAATGTTCAGCCGCTTTTGTTTCACTCTCAGTCTGGCAGCCTGGCATTAGCACATAACGGGAATCTTATTAATGCCTCGGCATTAAAACAACAGCTTGAAGCGCAAGGGAGCATTTTTCAAACGAGCTCGGACACAGAAGTGCTGGCTCATTTGATTCGCCGGGGAGGGAATACCCCGTTTGTTCAACAGGTGCATAATGCTTTATCGATGCTAAAAGGGGCTTATGCTTTTCTCATCATGACAGAAACCCAGCTGATGGTTGCTCTTGATCCGAATGGGATGCGCCCATTGTCCATTGGGAAATTAGGAGATGCATACTTAATTACCTCTGAAACCTGTGCTTTTGATATTGTAGGAGCAAAATTTGTTCGTGATGTTCAGGCGGGAGAACTGGTTATTATTGATGATGAAGGCATTCGTACCGAACAGTATGTACTTCCAGCGAATCAAGCGATGTGCTCGATGGAGTATGTGTATTTTTCCCGTCCTGACAGTAATATTCAAGGCATCAACGTTCATACAGCAAGAAAGCGTCTTGGGAAGAAGCTTGCCAAGGAAGTGCAGATAGAAGCAGATGTCGTCACAGGAGTGCCGGATTCTAGTATTTCTGTTGCTATCGGATATGCGGAGGAATCGGGAATCCCATATGAAATGGGTTTGATAAAAAATAAATATGTTGGCAGAACGTTCATTCAGCCATCTCAAGTCTTGAGAGAGCAGGGTGTGAAGATGAAGCTGTCGCCTGTTCGTGGTGTAGTAGAGGGAAAACGAGTAATCATGGTGGATGATTCGATTGTACGTGGTACGACAAGCCGGCGCATCGTGACGATGTTGAAGGAAGCCGGAGCGACAGAGGTCCATGTGGTCATTAGCTCGCCGCCGATTCAGCATCCATGCTTTTATGGAATCGACACCTCGACGAAGGAAGAGCTGATGGCTGCTAATCATACGGTTGAAGAAATGAGAGAAATCATCGGTGCGGATTCTTTAACCTTTTTAAGCTTAGAAGGTTTGCTTGAAGGTATTGGCAAGAAAAGCTCGGATGAAAACTGCGGACAATGTGTGGCCTGTTTTACAGGTAAATATCCAACGGAAATCTATCCAACCACGGTTAGAGCCTACGAAAACGTCTAATACAGCGACATGAAAGATGTCGCTTTTCTTTTCTAAAGGTTATTTTTGGGGACGGCTTGAGGCCATTCCATAATATCAAATCATATGAACACAGCATTTCTACAATGAAGGAGGTCTTGAAATGGCAGGCGCATACAAGAGTGCCGGAGTGAATATTGAGGCAGGCTATGAGGCGGTTACTCGAATGAAGAAGCATGTAGCCAGAACGAAGCGGCTAGGCGTTCTTGGTGGACTCGGCGGCTTCGGTGGAATGTTTGACCTATCAGCTCTGAATCTGAAGGAACCGGTTCTTGTCTCCGGCACTGATGGTGTGGGGACAAAGCTAATGCTTGCTTTCATGATGGATAAGCACGACACAATCGGGGTCGATGCTGTTGCCATGTGTGTCAATGATATCGTTGTGCAAGGAGCAGAACCTCTTTATTTTCTCGATTACATTGCCTGTGGCAAGGCAGAACCGGCAAGGATTGAAGCGATCGTAAAAGGGATTGCCGATGGCTGTGAGCAGGCTGGCTGTGCATTGGTTGGAGGAGAAACAGCCGAGATGCCAGGCATGTACAATGCAGAGGAATATGATCTGGCTGGATTTTCTGTCGGTGCTTGTGAAAAATCAGCCCTTATTACAGGAGAGAATATTCAAGCAGGAGATGTCCTTATCGGATTAGCCTCCAGTGGTATCCATAGCAATGGTTATTCTCTCGTGAGAAAAGTTTTCTTTGAGCAAGCGAAGATGTCCCTACATGACCATGTGGAAGAGCTTGGTTGTACCCTTGGGGAGGAACTACTACGCCCGACCAAAATTTATGTCAAACCGCTGTTAGCTGCGATGAAGAAATTTGACATAAAAGGAATGGCGCATATTACTGGCGGAGGCTTCGTTGAAAATATTCCACGTATGCTTCCGGCAGGACTTGGGGCAGAACTCGACGAGAGCGGCTGGGAAATCCCTCCTATTTATACATTGATGGAGAAGCTCGGAAACCTTGAACGAGACGAAATGTACAATATTTTTAATATGGGAATGGGTATGGTTGTTGCAGTAAACCCAGAACATGCCGAAGAAGTCATTCAGTATTTTAATGATTTAGGGGAAAAAGCCTATCAACTTGGCGTTGTTTCCAATCGAGAAGGCATTCTGATGAGCGGGCGGAGGTTAGGATGAAAAGAATCGCCATATTTGCTTCAGGGAGCGGGAGTAATTTTCAAGCGATCGTGGATGCGAAAAAGAAGGGTGAACTCGCTGCCGATATTTGCTTGCTCGTTTGCGACAAGCCGAATGCTTATGCGATCGAGCGGGCGCGCAATGAAAACATCCCTACCTTTGTCGTTCAAGTGAAGGATTATCCGAAAAAGGAAGATTATGAGTTCGCTATATTAACGCAATTACGAGATTATGAGGTTGATTTTATCGTTTTGGCTGGCTATATGAGGTTAATTGGCCCAACTCTTTTAGAGGAATTTGAGGGAAAAATCATTAATATTCATCCGTCCTTACTGCCTGCTTTTCCGGGGAAGGATGCCATCGGTCAGGCGCTGGCAGCAAAGGTGAAGGTAAGTGGTGTGACCGTTCACTATGTTGATGCAGGTATGGATACGGGTCCAATTATTGCGCAAAGGGCAATCCATATAAGTGAGAGCGAAACACGAGAGTCCTTACAAGCGAAAATTCATGAAATCGAGCATGAGCTTTACCCATCGGTCATTGAACAACTGCTAACAAAAAGCGGGGAGGTCATTTGAATGAAAAAACGGGCATTAATCAGTGTTTCAGATAAAAGCGGAATTGTTGAATTTGCGAAGAAATTAAGTGATTTAGGCTATGAAATCATTTCAACAGGTGGAACGAAAAAAGCGTTAGAAGAGCAGCAGATTCCTGTTATCGGTGTGAGCGAGGTAACTGGGTTTCCGGAAATTTTGGAGGGACGGGTTAAAACGTTAAATCCATATATTCATGGGGGACTCCTTGCAAAATTTTCAGAAAAAAATCATCAGGAGCAGTTGGCTGAACACGAAATTGAGCCGATACATATTGTCTGTGTGAATCTATACCCATTCCAGCAAACGGTTGCGAAGCCAGATGTCACGGTGGAGGATGCAATTGAGAACATCGATATCGGTGGGCCAACGATGCTCCGTGCCGCAGCTAAGAATCATGAATATGTGACGGTTGTCGTCGATCCGGAAGATTATAATGTGGTGGTTGAGGAAGTGCAAGATAGAGGCGAGACATCAATTGAAACCCGCCGTAAGCTCGCAGCCAAGGTTTTTCGCCATACAGCGGCCTATGATGCAATGATTGCGGAATACATGACCGAGCTTGCGCAGGAGGAAACACCGGAAAAATTGACGGTTACTTATGAGTTAAAGCAATTTCTTCGATACGGTGAAAATCCTCACCAAAAGGCAGCTTTTTACCGAAAGCCATTGGGATCTGTTTTTTCCATTGCGAATGCCACTCAGTTACATGGCAAAGAATTATCCTACAATAATATTAACGACGCCGATGCAGCTCTGCAAATCGTAAAGGAATTTACTGAACCAGCGGCAGTAGCTGTAAAACATATGAATCCTTGTGGAGTAGGGACTGGCGAGGATGTATTCAATGCCTTTACGAGGGTGTTTGCCGCCGACCCTGTTTCTATTTTTGGTGGAATTGTGGCCTTTAATCGTGAAGTGGATAAGGTGACGGCAGAAAAGCTACATGAAATCTTTCTTGAAATTGTTATTGCACCATCATTTTCAGAGGAGGCTCTGGGAATCTTAACTGGAAAGAAAAATCTCCGTCTCTTAACGATTCCATTTGATGAACAGGCAAAGGCAGAGATGAAATTGACCTCCATTGAGGGCGGTTTGCTTGTTCAGGAGCAGGATCGCTTCTCCCTAAAGGAAGCGAGCATTTCAGTTCCGACGAAACGAGAGCCTACGGATGAGGAATGGAAGGCACTGGAATTCGGTTGGAAAATTGTGAAGCATGTTAAATCCAATGCAATTGTTGTAAATAACGAAAATATGACATTAGGAATCGGTGCGGGACAAATGAATCGCGTCGGCGCCGCCAATATTGCGCTTGAGCAGGCAAATACCAAAGCGAACGGGGCCGTGCTCGCATCGGATGCCTTCTTCCCGATGGATGATACGGTCGAGGCTGCGGCCAAAGCAGGCATTACTGCGATCATTCAGCCCGGGGGCTCGATTCGTGATGAGGATTCGATTAAGAAGGCGGATGAGTACGGCATTGCGATGGTCTTTACTGGGGTAAGGCATTTCAAACATTAGGGCTGTGTCAAAGTGAGTGTTGTTTTCAGCCTTATATGTGTACGTGAGCGGGTTTTATTCGGTACGAAACTATCGTGAACGTACACGTATAAGGCGGTAT
>DLCS01000253.1:12600-13149 GCA_002480735.1 Bacillaceae bacterium UBA7792
ACACGTATAAGGCGGTATGCTGCTCAACATTGTAGCTGGGCCAAATTAAAATGGTTTGGAGGTAGGGTGCATGAAGATATTAGTGGTCGGACGTGGCGGACGTGAACATGCGATTTGTCGCAAGGTAAGTGAAAGCCCCATTGTCGACAAGGTATTTGTAGCTCCTGGGAACGATGGGATGACGGATGTAGCCGAGCTTGTTGCTATTGAAGAGCATGATCAGGAAAGGCTAGTTGATTTTGCGTTGTCTGAACATATTGATTTAACGATCATCGGACCAGAGGTACCATTATTAGCTGGGTTAGCAGATCGGTTTCGTTCTGAAGGGCTAGCTGTATTTGGACCATGCCAAAAAGCCGCTGAGATCGAGGGAAGTAAATCATATGCTAAGAATCTGATGAAGAAATATGCCATTCCTACGGCGGAATATGAAGTGTTTACGGATTATGAGTCGGCAAGAGCCTATGTGCTAAAAAAGGGAGCACCAATTGTCATTAAAGCGGACGGTTTAGCAGCGGGGAAGGGTGTTACTGTGGCTCTGACACTCGA
>DLCS01000206.1:0-8906 GCA_002480735.1 Bacillaceae bacterium UBA7792
GTATTATTACTCCAGGAATTAATTCCTGGAGTAATAATACATTCTGGATCTAACTCTCCCGGCTCCACAATTTCTTCTGCCTCCGCAATGGTAATTTTCCCTGCGGTTGCTACTAATGGATTGGTGTTTCTCGCACTTTTGTCGTAGACAAGGTTTCCATAGGTATCTGCTTTTTTGGCATGAACAATGGCTACATCCGCCTGCAGGGGCGTTTCAATCAAATATTCCTTGTTCCCAATCAACACCTTTTGTTTTCCTTTTTCAATCACACTCCCTAGGCCAATATCGGAGAGAATCCCCCCAAGACCTGCGCCGCCTGCCCGAATCCGTTCAGCCAAAATTCCCTGGGGGCAAAATTCCACCTCCATTTTTTCTTCAACCATTAATTCCCCCGCAATCGGATTGGAGCCGATATGAGTCGTAATTAATTTCTTTGCCCGACCATGACTGACAATTCTTCCAATGCCGATGTCGGGAAATCCGGAATCATTTCCAATTAAGGTGAGGTTTCTAACCCCTTTTTCATAGATTCCGTTGATTAAAGTAGGAGGATTTCCAACTCCCCCAAAGCCACCGAACATTAAAACACAACCATCTTCAACAAAAGTAAGCGCTTTCTCTACCGTGATGACCTTGCTGGGTGTTTTCTTTTTTGCCTCCCTCAAATTGATCCCTCCTAACTTATCGAACCAAGTTCATCATCCATCATGAGGCCACCTTGCACTTCCTCAATCGTGTCTCTAAAAATATGAATCAATTGATCAATTTCATGTTTTTTTATCGTTAATGGAGGGGAAATGATCACGGCATCCCCATCTCCGCCTTCGATTCCTGCCGAAGCAGGATAGATGAGGAGTCCCTTATCCCTAGCTGTTGCGACAAACCTATTTGTCAAATTCACATTTTTGCTAAATGGATACTTACTAAAGAAATTAGAGACAAACTCGACCCCCGCCATCAGTCCCTTTCCTCTGACATCGCCAATAATCGGATAATTTTTCGCAAGCTTCTGTAATTCGTTAAGCAGGTATGCACCGTTTTCGGCTGCCTCTTCAACCAAATGATGCCGCTCAATATAGTCCAATACAGCAAGAGCCACAGCGGCGGACTGAGGATTGGCACTGTAAGTGTGACCGCTCATAATCACCTTGGAACCTTGTCTTATTGGCTTCATTACTTCCTCACTAACAAGGGTCGCAGCAATAGGAGTATAGCCTGCGCTCATTCCTTTCCCAAGCGCAATGATATCTGGTTTGACATCCCAGTGCTCCATCGCAAGCATTTTTCCTGTTCGACCGATTCCGGTCATCACCTCATCAGCAATAAAAAGAATTTCATAGCGTTCGCATATTTCCTTAATTCTTTCGTAGTATCCTTCCGGCGGAACAATGACAGCTCCTGCCGCCCCTATAATTGGTTCAGCGATAAAAGCGGCTATTTGATCTGCACCCAATCTCTGAATGGCCCCCTCTAGCTCTGAAGCACATTTTAACTGACAGCCTGGGAAGCTTTCAGCAAATGGACAGCGGTAGCAATATGGTGCATGGATTGTTGGCAGGTCATCGAGTAAACTGACGAAGCGCTTTCTTCTTTCTGAATGCCCCGATAGGGATAAAGCCCCCATTGTGATGCCATGATAACTAGTCCATCTCGAAATTACTTTGATTCTTGTCGGCTTACCTTGCTCCTGCCAATATTGAATAGCAATTTTCATCGCTGTTTCCGTGGCCTCTGAACCACTGTTGACAAAAAATGAGCAGTATTCTCCATCCTTTATGAATTCAATATGACTTAGCTTTTCCGCAAGCCTCTCTGCTTCCTCTGTTGTGAACTGTGAACGGTAGACAAAGGAGATTTTTTGAGCCTGCGCATGCATCGCTTCAATTATTTCAGGAACAGCGTGACCGATTCCAGCAGTTACGGCACCAGAAGATCCATCTAAATACTGTTTATCATTTTCATCATAAATGTAGATGCCCTTTCCATACTTAGCCGTTGGATAATCGTCGTCAAGCATCGGCTTAATTAAAAAGGAGCGTTTCATGCCCTTCACTTCCTCTCGCCAAAAAAGAAATTCAATATACCTTATGAGTGGGAGTTCTTACGTGTTATCGTAGCTAGCATTCTTGTTCTCTAATCTGCCTGTGCATGGGGATATATGGTCTAGTTAATTTATTGTATGAGAAAGGGCCTGAAATTTGTCCTTTAGACACTTCAGACCCGATGTTTTTTGAGGGTATATCCAAATTGCTAACTCTTCCTATTCTCCTGTGAACTGTGGCTTTCTTTTCTCTAGGAATGCTGCCACTCCTTCTTTATGATCCTTTGTTTGCCTCATTTGATATTGACCATTCTTCTCAAGCTCAAGAATCTTTAATAGTTGAGGACGATTTTTCTCAGCAAGAATTTTCTTCGTTTTAATCATCGCTTTAATCGGTTTGTTGAGCCATTCTTGGATTTTGGCTTCAAGCGCCTCTTGATAGTTCGAGGACACCTCATGAATCAGGTTCAGCTTAAGCGCTTCCTGTGCGGATAATACTTTGCCATCCCAAATTAATTGCTGGGCCTTATCGGCACCTAGTCTTTTTTCCAGGAAGAAGTGAGCCCCTCCATCTGGAATCAAACCAATTCCGATGAAATTCATCGCAAGCTTGCTGCTTTCATCAGCGAGTATGTAGTCTGTAGCAAGAGCAAGGCTGAAGCCTAGGCCTGCCGCCGCGCCCGAAATGCTACTTATCGTAAGCATTGGTAAATTATTGATCGTTACAATCAGTTCATTAATGTTATCCATAATGGTGTAGAAATCGTTTTCACTTGCTGGCTGGCTAAGCATTGTTTTAATGTCTCCACCCGAAGAAAAAGCCCTTTCATTTCCAGTGAACACAACGATATCAATTTCATCAGAATTACTAATTTCTTTGAGCGTATAGAGTAATTCCCTCACCATTTCTGCATTAATCGAATTCAAGCTTTCTGGACGATTCAATTGAATCGTTGCCACTCGACCATCTATGCTGACCTTTACCGTATTTGTGAGAAATTCAGTTGTCATGGTCCTTCCCCTCCTTTAAATATTCACCTTCATTATAAAGGATTTGCCAAAATAAATAAGCACTTTTTTAAATATTTTAAAAATTATCATCAATCCTGGAATGGAATAGTCGGCTGGCAACCAACCGACTATTTATTAGGAGAAGGTTAGAATGATATTCACCTTCCGTGTTTAAGTTATTGTTGGATTTGCTCCTGCACTTGATCACGCAGTGCCCGCTTTAAAAACTTTCCAACGGAGGTTTTTGGAATTTCGTCCATGAAAAGAATGTCATCTGGCAGCCACCATTTCGCAAACTGTGGCTTAAGGAACTCGATCAGTTCTTCCTTTGTAGCCTGTGCGTTCTCCTTCAGAACGACGCAGGCAATCGGGCGTTCCTGCCACTGTTCATGCGGAACAGCAATGACCGCTGCCTCAAAGATTGCCTCATGAGCCATCAGGGCATTTTCAAGGTCAACGGAGGAAATCCACTCTCCCCCACTCTTGATTAAATCCTTCGTGCGGTCGACAATCTTCATGAACCCTTCCTCATCAACAGTTACGACGTCACCGGTGTAGAGCCAGCCGTCTCTGAAAGCATCGGCCGTTCGCTCATCCTTGTGATACTCCGAGGCAATCCACGGTCCACGAATAGCTAGTTCTCCCATTTCCTTGCCGTCCCAAGCAACTTCTCCATCCTTGCCGACGACCTTCATTTCTAGGCCAGGTACAAGGACACCCTGCTTTGCTTTATATTCAAGCTTTTCTTCATCAGAAAGCTCTTCCTGGTAGCTCTTTAAATTTGAGATGACGACAAGAGGACTTGTTTCAGTCATCCCGTATGCATGGATGAATGGAATTTTATATTTTTCCTCAAAAGCTTTGATCATGCTCTTTGGAGCGGCAGAGCCCCCGCAAAGAATATAGCGCAGGCTGCTTAAGTCATACTCATTTGCTTCTAGTTCCTTTAGAAGTCCCAGCCAAATAGTAGGCACTCCAGCTGTCATGGTTACCTTTTCCTGTTCAATGAGCTCGGCCAAGATCTTAGGAGTGAAATAAGCTCCAGGCATCACGAGCGTTGTCCCAAACCAGACACCTGCAAATGGAAGCCCCCATGCATTAACATGGAACATCGGAACAACTGGGAGAGCAATATCCTTTTCACTTACACCGGCGCTATCGACCATTCCAAGTGCCATGCTATGAAGAACGGTGCTTCGATGGGTATAGACCACACCCTTTGGATTGCCTGTCGTTGCCGATGTATAGCACATTCCAGCTGGAGCATTTTCATCAATATCATCTGGGTATTCATAGTCATTGCTTCCCTTTGAGATAAGCTCTTCATAGTGGTAGACAGGTGAAAGAGTTGTTTCTGGTAGTTCATCCTCATCTGTCATGATGACAAATGCTTTTACAGTTGGTATATGATCCTTTATGGCTTCGATAAGTGGTAGAATATCTGAATCAATGAGTAGAACCTTGTCTTCGGCGTGATTAATAATGTAGGAGATATGCTGAGGTGCGAGACGAATGTTGATTGTATGTAGGACGGCCCCACTACAAGGAATTGCAAAATAAGCTTCGAGGTGACGATGCGTGTTCCAGGCTAGCGTTCCAACCCTGTCCCCTCTTTCAACACCAAGCTTCTGTAAGCTATCTGCAAGTCTTCTTGTTCTCTCGGCGATTTCTTTATAGGTGAATCTTTTGATCCCTTTCGTTGTCCGTGAGATGACTTGCTTTTTCGGAAAAAACTTCTCTGCCCTCTTAATCATTTGTGTCATCGTTAATGGTGTTTGCATCATCATTCTTACATCCCCCTTCAAAATAATGAACAGTAATAGCGCTTTCATAAGCACATATCATTAGTTCTACATGATAATATAAAAACCCTTTTAAAATAATTCAAAATCAGCAAAAAAAGAACCCTACTCAACGAGTAGGGGCTCTGTCTTGATTAAAGATCTCTGTTAAAAAAGCGAGCTTTTTATCGGTGTATTCTTTAAAGCTATCGTTATAGGCTTTCGGCTCCTTTGGATTGGCGAAATGAGTAATTTTACCGTCGTGATCAATGAATTTACTTGCCGCTCCGCAGCCGAGGCCAATGATCGTCTGCTGTTCCTCCATGATCATGATGTTATAGATACTTTCTTGATTTGGCAGGGAATAACCAACGTTTTCGAGGTTTCCCAAAATATTCTTTTGCCTATATAGGTAGTACGGAGAATAATGATGCTCTCTCGTCCATTTTTCCCCGAGATTCATCATTTCCACGATTTCATCTCTGCTGGCGACCTTATATTTCTGTTTATTCCTCGTCATTTCTGAAGCCCTTTTAAAGCTTAACGTATGGATCGTTAACGATTCCGGCATGAGCTTCTCGGTTTCATCAAGTGAATGCTGGAATTCAGCAACACCTTCACCAGGCAAACCGATAATGAGGTCCATATTGATGTTGTTCATGCCCATGTTTCTGGCAAGATGGAATTTTTCAATTGTTTCATCGACTGTGTGATGGCGACCGATTGCCTTAAGCGTCTCCTGCGTATAGGATTGCGGATTGACACTGATACGGTCGATATTCCACTTTTTCAACACTTCAAGCTTTTCAGGGGTGATCGTGTCCGGTCTTCCTGCCTCTACAGTGATCTCGCGAATCTTCTCGACATTTTGAAACGATGTAACCATCTCTTCATAGAGCATGTCCATCTCTTCAGCTGTGATGCTTGTTGGGGTCCCTCCGCCATAATAAACCGTTGTAATATTGATATTATTTTCCTTCAGCCACTCACCAATTTTTCTCATTTCATGATGAAGTCCGCCAAGAAAGGAGTCTACTGAACCCTGTCTTCCGTTAATAGCATAGGCTGGGAAGGTGCAATAAGCACATTTCGTCGGACAAAAAGGAATGCCGATATAAATACTAACCTCTTTTCGCAAGTCATAAAGGTCCGGAACAACGGCAAGCTGTCGATCAACAATCTCCTGCATGAGCTGGATTTTTTCATCGGTAATCAAATATTCTGCCTTTAGTTTTGCGTGTGCCTCCGCTTTAGAAAGACCTGATTGGAGAAACTTATGCAACAGCTTCGTTGGCCGTACCCCAGTAAGAATCCCCCATTTTTGAACCATGCCCGTATATTCCTGGAGCACAGAAAGATAAGCATGGGAGACTGAATTCTTGATGACTTTGAATTGTTCCTTTTCAGAAGCGGCCTCAGGCAATTCTTTTTCAAAATAAGCCTCTTTATCTTGTAAAATGGCCTTCACGATGACATTGTTGGCTACTTTTAGCTGGAAATCAATGGTGATATCTGGATTTTGAGGCCCATCCTCAAGTGAAATCGTCGTTTCCTCAAAAAATAAGTTTGCGATCAGCTGAAGCGGCCGTGAGAAACGGTCATCCTTCAGTCCATTTATGTGAATATGCAAGCGAACATCTACTCCCTTATCGGTAAAATCAAGGTAATCGAGCGAAATACGAGATATTTGCGCATCTCTAATTTGGATTGTCACAAACCTAGTGTACAGAGTCCTCACGACAAGGTCAATCGAACAACACGAAAAAGCAGGCAACAGCCTGCTTCCACTCATCGAATGATATTCATTTTTTTCAGAAACTCTATCGGCTGCTGCTTGCGGAAATGCTCCTTTACCATATAGCTTACTCCATTTTCTTGATTAGAGCGGGTAATCCAATCTGCGGCCTGCTTCAGCTGGGCAGGCGCATTGCCCATGGCCACCCCGAGTCCTACTGCTTCAATCATTTCTAGATCATCCATCGCATCTCCGATGGCAACCATCTCACTTCGTTTAATGCCTAGCTGCTGCCCCAAATAGAGAAGCCCTGTGAGCTTTGAGACTGCATGAGGGACGATCTCCATACGATAATCATTGAGACGGAACGTGTCAACCTCGGAGAACATTCCTTCAATCGCTTTCTCAGCATCTTCCAGATCGCCTTTTTCTTCAAAGTAGACTTCAATTTTTGGTGGTGCACTTGGATCATCCATAATCGTATCACTGATGGACTCAACAAACTGATGTGGATAAAAAAGTGGATCCCCTGAATTGACAACGGTTTTTGCCATTAAATTATTGTTTATCTTGAGCTTATTGGCTAGTGAGTATTTTTCATGAACAAGTCTAATTTGACATTGAAAGCCCTCTAACAATCTTACAATTTCAAAGGTAATATCCTCAGAAATTCTTTTTTCGAGAATCGGTTTATCTAATTCCTTCGCAATATAGCCACCGTTATGGGTAATAAGAATGGAATCCAGCTTTAATGCCTTGGCAACCTTTTTTGCCGATGGAAAGCTTCTTGAGGTTACAAGTGTAACATAGATCCCTTTGTCCCTTACATATTCGACCGCTTCCCTTGTCGATTTATGGAGCCTGCCGTTTGCTTGCAGCAGTGTTCCATCAATATTCAAAGCTAGTAGCCTATAGATCACCCTGTTTGCCCCCTATTCCATGATGTAGATTTAAGATTTAGCTACGCCATCTAATCTACTTTTATGTGAGAAAAGAGGGAAATAGAACAAGCAAGTTTCACATCTTAAAAACTAGTTTAAAAACCGCTTCACCTTTGATAAAATCGGTAGCATACCTTCTCTTCGTTGTTGCTCCAAAAGGCAGGAGCAAAGACTCGTTCAGGCATACCACCGATGTTTAAGATTTCCCATAGAAAAAGGAACCACTCAAATGTGATCCCCTTTCATCTGTTATTCAGCTGCAACGCCATACAGCTCTTCTAATGGCTTCATAATGATCATATTTAATTCATTAATGATCATGCTCATGCGTTGCTCAGCCTCCATGAGGCGTCCAATCATATCGTGCTGCTGGACAAGGGCAACTGTCTTTTGGGCATGCTCCACTTCCTCTTGGGTAATATCCTCACCCATCATTTGCTTTTGCTGCAGCTGCATTTGAATGTTGCGGAAATTCTCGAACATCCTTCTTGCCGATTCATCCCTATTTACTGCGTCATACATCTGCTTCAACTGATGATATTCATTACTATTTCTTATTGATCTTTCTAGTTCATAGGCTGCATCATGTAAATTCACGGCCACTATTGATTCACTCCTTTTTTCGTCTCACGCATTCATGATGCGATGAGAAATCCATATCACTATAACAAACTATGAAGCAAATTGCACATCGTGCGTCAATAAAATGATAAATGCACCTTTTGCTCTTAACCCATCACCAAAACAAAGATCCCCTGCAGCAGTCCTATGGAGCCACCGAGCAGTGCACCTAAATAGGTGATCATCTTTAATTCTCGACTCGTAATAAGCAGAACCATTTCCTCGATTCTTTCTACCGAAAAGGTCTCAACCTGTTCACGTACAACATCGGCTAAATGCAATCTTTCCATTAAATCCTCAATTCTTCCAGCAAGCCAACTTCCGAACAGCTGAACAACCTGAGGCGCCATCTGCTCGACCAAACGCTCCCTATAGGATGATGCTAACGTGGAGATTGGTGTAGAAAGAACTTGGTCCATGCGAATAATTTTGCCCACGACCTTCTTGGCAGTCTGAAGAAGCTGTTCTCGACCAAATTGCTCCTCTAGCTGCTCGGCCTGCCAGTCAAGAATCTTCTCCCATTCTTTTCGTAACAGCGTGGCCACCAAATCCTTCGTTCCTTCATTGCTAAGAAACTTAATCAGTTCCTTTTGGATCATCCCCGTAAGATTGACATTCCCGAGAACCATTTGCAGCATATTACCAAGCATGCCACTCCGTCCTTTTACGAAATCGTCGACCATCCGCTCAATCCGAAACTCTCCTTCTATGCTATTAAAATAATCCACCCCTTTTTGAAGGATGTACCCACTGATTTCTGGGATTTTCGAGTTTAA
>DLCS01000206.1:8994-13522 GCA_002480735.1 Bacillaceae bacterium UBA7792
TTTTCGAGTTTAGCTTCTCGATTAACTCGACAGACAGGATCGTCTTTATCGGCTGGTGACGATACTTCTCCATTAACTGATCGTATTTTCTTTCTAAAAAGGATTCCATTTCCCCTTCAATCTGTTGCCGACCATCTTGAAAACCTAACCTCTCTAATACTTCACTAATGCTTTCTTCACTGCTTAGAAGCTTATCTAGCTCCCTTTGAGCGAGTTTTGTCATTTCCTTCTGAAAAGTATCATTCATAAACTTCTTTTGAATGCTCTCTGGCGTTAATAAGTGATTTACAACCATGATCCCCAGCTGGCTAGCCAGCTCATCTCTTCGTTTCGGAATAATCCCCGGTGTAAAAGGGAGCCTCCATTTCCCTATATAGACTGGATGATAGGGGCGAAATAACATCTTAATGGCTAAATGGTTCGTAAACCCTCCAATCACCGCCCCAATTACAATCATAAATAAAATGGTTCCTAAAGTTTCCATATCCATCTACCTTCCATCCTCATATCAAGACCGACCTAACAAGATAGGCACATACCATTAATTAATTTCATACGATACTCATATCAGCTTAGACCTCGTATGTCTACCACCTGCTATTATATATGGACATACAAGGGCGAGCAAATGAGGAATGCCAATGACATCAACAACCTATCTTTCTATTACGATTCAACCGATAAAAATGTTTCAGGAACATCCATCATGCATTTATATCAGCAGCTCCCTTCTTAGCTACTGGGGGATCCGTAATTCGGAGCAGATCATCCTATGTATTGGCACTACCATGCAGCCTGTCATGATCATGAAGAAGGAAATTGAGAAGGACCACCTGCTATTGGATGAGGAAATCATGGCAAAGATTCCACTGCCAATGAAGAAAATCCGGTTCTTATGTCAATATGATCAAGAAAATAAAACCCTTTATATCGGTCCTATTATTGCAGTAGCGACAGAGGTTTATGAGCAGGAGGATGGACTGCCTAGCTTTCGTTCCATCCACTCATTTTGCGAGGAGTTGCACTATTTTTCCGAAAGTACAGGCGGATTTTTCTTCATCTTTCATCCAAAGGACTTCACAGAAGATAAAATTATCGGCTGGCATTACGAGGAGGATGGCTGGAGAAAAGCCACGCTCACTCTCCCAAATGTCATCTACAATCGAGTTCATTCCCGAAAAATAGAAGCGAGCCTTTTTTTTGACAACTTCAAACAAAAAATTTCAGCCAAGAAGATCCCGCTGTTTAATGACCGCTTCCTAACCAAGTGGGACGTTCACAATATTCTACATGCCGAAGAACATTTGCAGCCATATCTTCCGAAAACGGACCTTTATAGCAAGGAAAGCCTGTCTTCATTACTTGATAAATATTCATCGGTCTATCTCAAACCAATAAATGGCAGTCAAGGACGTAATATCTACAGAGTATCGACGAATGAGCATGTGATCGTTGAATCATCATCCATTCGTGAAAAAAATAAAGAATTCCTCCACCTTCATGACTTTCATGATTGGTTTCATTCCCGTTCCAAACAATACATCTTTATAATTCAACAGACGATTCCTCTCATTACCTATCAGGATAGACAGCTTGATTTCCGTGTTCTTTGTCATAAAAACCATCAACACCAATGGCGAATAACTTCGATTGTTTCGCGCATCTCTGCGGTTCATCAGTTTGTATCTAATCTTGCAAGGGGAGGAGATTTGTTTAAGCCCGAAAAGGCCCTTATGGAACATTTCGATCCTCAAACGCTCCAAGCGCAGCTCGCCTTGATGAAAGAACTCTCTTTGGAGGTAGCCCATGTTATCAGCCAAGCCTCGGATGGATATGTGGGAGAACTAGGAATAGATATGGGAATCGACTCGAGCGGCAATCCGTGGTTGATCGAGGTGAATTCAAAGCCTTCAAAAAATACCGAAGAACAGAAACAAAACATAAGACCCTCTACAAAAGCTATCTATGAATACGCCCATACACTTGCTTTTCAGCATTTAAGAGAAACGGTTATTGGAGAAAAGTATCTAAAGGAAAATCTAGAGCGGGGGAAAAACGATGCTTACACTAGGGTTCATGACCTTGAATCTTAAAACAGAGGCAGGCTATTTTACAGAAATAGCCCGTCGAGCAAAAGAACACGAAATCATTTGTTATCGTTTCATTCCATCAAAGTTCAGTCCACTGACAGAACAAATTGAAGGAGAAAGGTTTGATCCTGACAAAGATGCCTGGGTCGAAGAGCAATTTCTCATTCCAAGCATTCTTTATGATCGCTGCTTTTACGGACATGATTTGCACTCGCGGCAATGTAAAGGCATAGTCAATTGGTTTAAGACAAAGGATAAGATTCAATTTCTTGGCTTTGGTCTTCCAAATAAGCTGATGCTTTATGAGGCGCTTACTAAATCAAAGCTCGCTCCATATATCCCAAGAACCATTCAGGCTCGTTCATCTGAACAGGTTTACCAGCTCTTGCAGGACAAAAGAAGGATCATTTTAAAGCCTACGGATGGTTCAGGGGGGAGTGGAATTTATTCCATCGAGCTGTACAATAAAGAATTCATCGTCAAAACGGATAAAATGACCCATCAGGTTTCCCGTACCTTTAAGTCAAAATCGACCCTGTTATCCTGGCTCGATCGAATTCTCTCGAAAGCGGATTACATGCTTCAACCCTTTTTGTCCCTGCAAAATGAAAGAAATCAACCCTTTGACATTCGAGCATTGCTACAAAAGGATCAATTCGGTCATTGGAGCATGATTGGTAAAGGGATTCGCCAGGGCAAAGAGGGTGGCATTGTTTCAAATCTCAATTATGGGGGAATAGCAATCAATTTTGAAGAATGGTTAGCCAACCTAGATGAACGAAAAAGAAGGTTTATCATAGAAGAAATTGATGATATTTTAACAAGCTTACCCACCATTCTAGAAACCCAGTTTCCTCCTTTATTTGACCTTGGCGTCGACATTGGTATTGCCAAGGACTTATCGATTTGGATCCTCGATGTTAATTCAAAGCCCGGTCGCAAGGTATTGCTTGAAACCAAGCCGGAGCTGAAGGATTTTTTATATGAAAGCCCCCTTCTCTACGCAAAGTTTCTGCAGGAAAGGAGACCAGAACCTTATGAAAGAGAAAGAGTTATTTCAGATTGAAATCATAGAAAAGTATGACAAAACTGTCCTTTATCCACCAACCCTGCAGCTAGAAAAAATGGAAAATGTGGCATTTGGGAGTTTTTCCTCCTCGGCATCCTTTTATCCTCACCCAAATGACAAGAAGACGATTGCAATTAGTCGTGACTTAGCTACTCAATTAAGGCTCCCCTCTCGGCCTGGCCCATTGCATATTTTTTCTAATAATGAAACGTTATATCTAGGCCCGCTGATTGGCATATTTACATCAGGCTTTACCCCATTTCCGATAAGACCCATTGGAGAGCGATCTTTATTTTTTTCAAAGCTTCTTTCTGTAGAGAAATCAGTTGGGGCCTTTGCCTTTATCTTTGGTGAGGAGCATATCAATTGGGAGGATGGCACGATTCAAGGGCTGTTTTATCATGAAAATGGATGGCAATCACTCCAAGTACCCTTTCCAAATGTTATTTACGATCGCCTCCCTAATCGACGTAGCGAAAAGAGAGCGCAAATTTCAAAGATAAAGGAACGTTTGCAAAAGGAGTATCTCATCCCTTGGTATAATCCAGGATTTTTTAACAAAATGGATGTTTATGAAAAATTGCTACAGGAGGAATCAAGTGCCAAATATTTGCCTGAAACCCATCCTTTCATCTCCTTTTCCTTAGTGGAAAGAATGCTTGCTGATTATGGCCATGTTTTTGTCAAGCCGATTAACGGCAGTCTTGGACTAGGAATCCATCAGATTATATATGACCGTAAAAACGATGCTTATTATTGCCGCTATCGTGAAAAAAGTGGCAGCAATCGCTTAAGAAGGTACGAGTCGCTAGAAGGATTATTTAAGCATTTGTTTCGAAATCGCAATTTAACTCATATGCTTGTCCAGCAAGGGATTCACTCCCTCCGCATCGATAAGCGGACCGTTGATTTCCGCATTCATACGAATAAGGACAAGGAGGGCCATTGGCAGGTGACAGCCATGGCGGCTAAAATAGCTGGGCTTGGGAGCGTGACCACTCACGTAAATAATGGCGGAACGATCAAGACACTGGAGGAAATATTTTTAACAAAGGAAGAAAAAGATGAGGCGGTACGAAAGCTAACGGAGGCTTGCCTTACCCTTAGCTCCTCATTAGAACGGCAAATTGAAGGGGAAATCGGGGAAATTGGCTTTGATATGGGCATCGATCGGGACGGCAAAGTATGGCTCTATGAAGCAAATTCTAAGCCTGGCCGATCTATTTTTAAGCATCCCCAATTAAAGCTCTTTGACCTTCTCACAAGAAAGCTGTCATTAGCCTATTCCGTATACCTAACAGAGAAAGCGATTACGAATCCAGGGGATATTTTCAAATGATTATCTACTATGATACAAAGGAAAAGCTAT
>DLCS01000273.1 GCA_002480735.1 Bacillaceae bacterium UBA7792
ATGATGAGCTCGATGTTAAAGGGCGAAGAAAAGCTCACAGTCAAAGTGGAAGGGGATGGCCCGCTTGGTCCGATACTGGTAGATGCGAATGCAAAAGGAGAGGTGAGGGGATATGTTACCCATCCTCAAGTTCATTTTGACTTAAATAAGCATGGGAAGCTAGATGTGAGAAGAGCGGTAGGAACATCAGGCTTCCTCTCTGTCGTCAAAGATATTGGCTTAAGAGATTATTTTACGGGTCAGGTTCCACTCATTTCCGGAGAACTTGGGGAGGATTTCACTTATTATTTTGTAAAATCCGAACAGGTTCCATCATCTGTGGGTGTAGGTGTATTGGTGAATCCAGACAACACCATCCTTGCAGCGGGCGGATTTGTTATCCAGTTACTACCGGGTACCGATGACGAAACGATCACGGAGATTGAGGAACGATTAAAAACGATTCCTCCCATTTCCAAGCTGATTGAACAAGGCTTAACACCGGAGGAAATTCTTGAAGAGGTTTTAGGCAAAAGGAATGTACGTTTTCTTGAAACACAGCCAGTAGCCTTTAAATGTACCTGCTCAAAGGAAAGGTTTGCGGATGCGATCGTCAGCCTAGGCAAAGATGAAATTGCTGACATGATTGAAACAGATGGCAAGGCTGAGGCTCAGTGCCATTTTTGTAATGAGACGTATCAATACAATCGAGAAGAACTTGAAGAACTTCTGGAAGACGCTAGAGCGTAGGGAACCTATTTTATGAAAGTGGGAATTCCCATAGAGATTGAGAATGGTAACTGGATCAATAGGACAAAATAACGAAGACAAAACACGAGCGATTGGCTCGTGTTTTTTAATAAGGATAAAGGAAATTTTTGAAAAAATAATGATAAAAAGATTGACAATTGCCCGTGCAATTGATAAATTTTAATTAATCCAATAAAAATACTCGGAATAAGAGGTGTTTCACATGGTACGTATAGCAAATTCGATTACAGAATTAATCGGTCATACCCCTATTGTGAAGTTAAATCGCATCGGAGACGAGAATAGCGCAGATGTTTACTTAAAGCTAGAATATATGAACCCTGGTAGCAGTGTGAAGGATCGCATCGCCCTTGCGATGATTGAGGCAGCGGAAGAAGAAGGAAGGCTGAAGGCTGGAGATACAATCGTAGAACCGACAAGTGGCAATACAGGAATTGGTCTTGCGATGGTTGCAGCAGCGAAAGGATATAAGGCTGTCCTTGTCATGCCAGAAACCATGAGTCTTGAACGCCGCAATTTGCTTCGTGCTTATGGTGCGGAGTTAGTTTTGACCCCGGGACCAGAGGGAATGAAGGGTGCCATCGCTAAAGCAAATGAACTGGCTGAGGAAAAGGGCTACTTCATGCCACAGCAATTTGAGAATTTTGCTAACCCTGAAGTTCACAAAAGAACAACAGGCAAAGAAATTGTGGAACAAATGGGAGACCAGCTCGATGCGTTCATTTCTGGAATTGGAACAGGCGGGACAATCACAGGTGCTGGTTCTGTTCTGAAGGAGAAATATCCTAATATCAAAATCTACGCGGTAGAGCCTGCAGATTCACCAGTGCTATCTGGCGGTAAGCCAGGTCCTCATAAGATTCAAGGAATTGGAGCCGGATTTGTGCCAAAGGTACTTAATACAGAGATTTATGACGAAGTACTGAAGGTCACAAATGATGATGCTTTTGAATATGCTCGCCGTGCTGCAAAGGAAGAGGGAATCCTCGGCGGTATCTCCTCTGGAGCTGCGATTGCAGCAGCGTTAAAGGTTGCAAAGGAGCTAGGCAAAGGGAAAAAGGTACTGGCAATCATCCCAAGTAATGGGGAGCGTTATCTAAGTACACCACTCTACCAATTTGAAGCAGAATAGCATATATCGATAAAAAGCAATGGTCAAATGACTATTGCTTTTTATTATGGGGTGTTAAAATAGTTAAATAGGAAATAATTTGGGGGTTTATCATGTCATATCAAAGGATAGAATGTGGGCCGTACTCACTTGACTATAGTCATAAAACGTTAATCATGGGAATATTGAATGTTACCCCAGACTCTTTTTCAGATGGTGGAAAATATAATCATATTGAACGAGCCATCCAGCATGCGAAGCAAATGGTCGAGGATGGGGCTGATATCATTGATATTGGGGGAGAATCGACACGACCGGGGCATAAAATGATCACTGTGGAAGAGGAAATAGAACGGGTAGTACCTGTTATAGCGGCGATTTCAAAGGAGGTTGAAGTTCCTTTATCAATCGATACCTATAAGTCTGTGGTTGCAAAGGAGGCCCTTAAGGCAGGGGCGCATATGATTAACGATATTTGGGGTGCCAAATATGACCCTGAAATTGCTAATGTGTCCGCAAGCTATCATGCGCCTATCATTCTTATGCACAACCGTGACAATCTAGAGTACACCCATTTTTATCGCGACGTCGTCAATGATCTATTTGAAAGTATTCAAATCGCCAAAAAAGCGGGCGTTCGAGATGATCACATCATTTTGGACCCAGGCATTGGTTTTGCAAAGGATCTCGCTTTGAATATTGAAATGATGAGGCATTTGGATAAGCTGGTGGAGATCGGTTACCCTGTTTTATTAGGCACCTCGAAAAAATCATTGATTGGACAGGCGTTAAATCTTCCGGTTGGTGAACGAGCTGAGGGGACGGCGGCAACGGTTTGCTACGGAATCCAAAAGGGCTGTCAAATCGTCCGTGTGCATGATGTCAAGGAAATAAGCAGGATGGCAAAAATGATGGACATCTTATTAGGAAAGGATAAAACTCATGGATAAAATATTTGTGAATAAGATGGAATTCTATGGGTACCATGGTGTTTTTCCTGAGGAAACTCGACTTGGACAGAGATTTATCGTTGATTTGATGGTAGAGGCAGATTTGAGACGTGCAGGGGAAAGTGATGATCTTACCTACTCCATCAATTATGGGGAATTATACGAATTGTGCAAAGGGATTGTGGAAGGACCACCGAGTAAGCTTGTGGAGGCGGTAGCGGAGAAGATCGCACAGGCATGTCTCTCTCAGTTTACTAGGGTAATGACCTGTACGGTGAGGGTTACCAAACCAGACCCACCAATTCCTGGGCATTATGAATCTGTCGCTGTCGAGATAACAAGGAGTAGATAAGTTGAAAAATAGAGCCTTCATTGCACTTGGAACAAATATAGGTGACCGCTTTCGCAATCTTTGTGATGCTATTAGTCTTCTAAATGAGGAAGCTGAGATCGAACTCGTGCATTCCTCATCGATTTATGAAACAGATCCAGTTGGTTATACAGATCAGGATCCATTTTTAAACATGGTTATTGAAGTAAGAACATCACTTGAACCTGTAGTGCTCTTGGAAAAATGCCTACAGATTGAACATGCTCTTGGGAGAAAAAGGATTATTAGATGGGGTCCGAGAATCATCGATCTTGACATTCTTCTTTATAACCAAGAGAATATGGAAACAGAGAAGCTTTTCATTCCTCATCCTCGTTTACACGAGAGAGCTTTTGTATTGATTCCACTCCTAGAGATTAGTCCAGATGAAAAGCTACCAAGGACCAATCAATCTTTACAAGATTTTTTAGATAAAATTCCTGATAGAGAGGGAGTACGGGTATGGAAGCAGAAAAATGGGGAAGACGTATTCGCGCTTTTCGAAAACTAAAGGGTTATACACAGGAGGGCTTTGCTGAAAGTCTAGGTGTATCGGTTTCGATTTTGGGAGAGGTTGAGCGTGGAAATCGCATGCCGACGGATGAATTTATCGAACAGGTAGCGAATTTGCTACAGATTAGTATAAAGGATTTAACGCCACCGGAAGACTAACATAAAAGGAGGAGCTTAGTGCTTAAGATTGGCGATATTGAGATGAAAAATCCAGTTGTCCTAGCACCTATGGCAGGTGTATGTAATTCAGCCTTCCGCTTGACCGTGAAAGAATTCGGAGCGGGCCTCGTTTGTGCTGAAATGGTGAGTGACAAAGGGATCGTATTAAAGAATGAAAAAACGATGAATATGCTTTATATCGATGAACAAGAAAAGCCATTAAGTCTCCAGATTTTTGGGGGCGAAAAGGAAACGCTTGTGGAAGCGGCTAGGTTTGTAGATGAAAATACAAATGCTGATATTATTGATATAAATATGGGGTGTCCTGTTCCAAAAATTACGAAAGTAGATGCTGGAGCGAAATGGCTTTTGGACCCAAATAAAATATATGAAATGGTCGCAGCGGTTGTCGACGCAGTAAAGAAGCCTGTTACGGTAAAAATGCGTATGGGCTGGGATCCTGATCACATATATGCTGTAGAGAATGCCCAAGCGGTCGAACGAGCAGGAGGGAAAGCGGTTGCCCTACACGGCCGAACTCGCTACCAAATGTATGAGGGGAAAGCGAATTGGGATATTATCCGAGAAGTGAAGCAGAACATTAATATTCCTTTAATCGGTAATGGTGATGTACAGACTCCTCAGGATGCAAAAAGGATGCTCGAGGAAACAGGTTGTGACGGAGTAATGATTGGAAGAGCGGCACTCGGCAATCCATGGATGATCTATCGTACGGTGAAATATTTAGAAACAGGCGAACTAATCGGTGAGCCTTCTGTGAAAGAGAAAATTGATGTATGCATTCTGCATTTAGATCGACTTATTGCGCTAAAAAGTGAATACATTGCTGTTCGAGAAATGCGCAAACATGCAGCCTGGTACTTAAAAGGGATAAGTGGGAATGCAAAGGCTCGCAACGGGATCAATGAATGTCATACAAGAAATGACTTAGTAGAGCTCCTGTATGGGCTTGTATATGAAGCGGAAGCAAAGGGACGGGCACAGGTAGGTTAAGAGATTGACTTTTATTTTTGCTTTTCTTATGATGTAAGTGAAAAACTGCCGGTACACACTGGCAGTTTTTATTATAGTGTATAGTGTCGGTTTTTCTGATATTGTGTAAAATAGAAACGTATGTATATTGTATCAATTAAAACGGATCTCATTTTTGAATACATATGGAAGATCTATAGTAATGGAGATGATTATTGTGAGTGAAGAATTAAATGACCAGCTTTTAGTTCGACGGGAAAAATTAAGTGAGCTTCGTGAAAAGGGCTATGATCCTTTTGGTAAACGCTTTGAGCGCACTCATTTAGCAGAAGAATTAATCCAGCAGTATGGAGAAATAGAAAAGGAAGAGCTTGACCAAAAAGGGATATCTACTACAATTGCTGGTCGTGTCATGACAAAACGTGGGAAGGGAAAAGCAGGATTTGCCCATCTTCAGGACCTTACAGGCCAAATTCAGATCTACGTTCGTGTTGATGCGGTAGGGGAAGAACAATATGATCTCTTCAATAATACGGACTTGGGTGATATTGTCGGAGTACAAGGTACATTGTTTAAAACAAAAGTGGGAGAACTTTCTATTAAGGTTCAAGATTTTCAATTATTAACAAAAGCTCTCCGTCCACTTCCGGATAAGTTCCATGGCTTAAAGGATGTTGAGCAGCGCTATCGTCAGCGTTATCTAGACTTGATAAGCAGTCAAGATAGCAGAAAAACTTTCATTACAAGAAGCAAAATCATCCAAGCTATGAGACGCTATCTCGATGACCACGGTTATTTAGAGGTTGAAACACCAATGATGCATGCGATTGCTGGAGGAGCTGCTGCTCGTCCGTTCATCACTCATCATAATGCCCTAGATATGGAATTATATATGCGTATTGCCATCGAGCTTCATCTAAAGCGTTTGATTGTTGGTGGACTAGAAAAAGTCTATGAAATAGGACGAGTATTCCGTAATGAAGGAGTTTCCACAAGACATAATCCGGAATTTACAATGATTGAGCTTTATGAAGCCTATGCGGACTACCGTGATATTATGAGTTTGACGGAGAATCTAATTGCTCATATCGCACAAGAAGTGCTAGGCACAACAACGATTGAATATGGCGAGTATACAGTTAATCTTAAGCCTGAGTGGAAAAGACTTCATATGGTAGATGCGATTAAGGAATATACAGGTGTGGACTTCTGGAATGTCGACACGGTAGAGGAAGCAAAGCAGCTTGCGAAAGAACACAATGTTGAGATTAAGGATACGATGCTCTACGGCCATATTGTAAATGAGTTTTTTGAACAAAAGGTTGAGGAAAAATTAATTCAACCAACATTTATTTACGGTCATCCAGTGGAGATCTCTCCTCTTGCCAAGAAAAATGAAGACGATCCAAGGTTTACTGATCGTTTCGAATTATTTATCGTTGCTCGTGAGCATGCTAATGCCTTTACGGAATTGAATGATCCAATCGATCAAAGAGAACGTTTTGAAGCACAGCTTAAAGAGCGTGAGCAAGGAAATGACGAGGCTCATATGATGGACGATGATTTTGTTGAAGCGTTAGAGTACGGAATGCCTCCAACTGGTGGTCTAGGAATTGGTGTTGACCGCTTAGTGATGCTATTAACGAACTCGCCATCTATCAGAGATGTATTGTTGTTCCCATTAATGCGTCATCGTTAATTTACGTTTAGAAAATGACTATAATGAATGAGCAAGGTAACCGATCCTTGCTCATTTTTTTGTAGACAAATAAATTCTATGTTTTTTATAAAAAGGTATTGCATCAGTTTTATTATAGTGGTATATTATTATCTGTTGCTGCTAATGATAGCAACGAAATAAAAAAATAATAAAAAATGATTGACACAACAAATCATTTTTGTTATTATAAGAAAGTCGCTTTTGAGCGAAATTGTTCTTTGAAAACTAAACAAATCATACGTCAACGTTAATTCTAGTTGTTATAAACAACGAAATTTTATGAGCTATATCAACTCTTTATTGGAGAGTTTGATCCTGGCTCAGG
>DLCS01000030.1:0-9705 GCA_002480735.1 Bacillaceae bacterium UBA7792
TACTAACATAATAGTTTTCATTGTATTTCCCCCCATAGTTAACTATTCATATTAAGGTAAGAGCTTAAATGTTGACCAAGGCTTCAAGTAATCTAATAAAAAGATAGAGTCCTTTTTAATGCGTCCAACGATATTTCGATTTCCATCGTTCTCCATATCCTGTAGAGCGATTTGGGTTTCACCTTTGTATTGACCAAAATCATCATTACAAATTAAAATATCTCCCCTTTTGATCGGCTCCGCATGATGGGCCGGGATACTTTGATCCTTATATTTAATTCGTGTCGAGGTCGAACGAATCATATATTCCGAACGGTCACCTCTATATACGTGGACCTCATCAAAAAGGATTTTCTTTTCTAGCTCAGTAGCACCCTCATTCAACTCAACTTCAAAGCTTGGATGTGAACTTAAAAATGCCTCAGACATTGCTTTTAATTCTTCTTCAGTTGCAAAGGCATTACCAATTAATAAATCATGAATATTGTCCATTAATCGATAATGAGTAACCTGTGTATGGATATTTAGGTATCGATGCTGCTCTAATGTACACAAGCCTGTTTGCACAGGCCATGGACCGAGAACCCCCTCCTGGGAAGTAACAAAGGCTGCGGTATGGATATTGTATTTCGTAAATTGTGCGGTCGTCGCTTCAAAATGAGACTGTGAAATACCTGTGTATTTTTGCGGATAAAAGTTATGTGAGGCGCAGAAATTACTCTTATTTGGATGGAAGCTCATGATACTTTCAATGTAGTTGGTACCACTGCTCATATTTACTTCGATTTTCAAATGATATGGATTCTTTGTCATTAAGGATTCCTCATATCCTGAAAAACCAATATCCAAACGAATCCCAGCCGCTCCTAAATCTTTAAAGTAGCCGAGGTTATCATAGCTAATATTTAGTTGTTCAAATAACCCAGGGTTGATATCCAAAATAGTCTCCATTCCAATAGAATTGCCATATTCAATGATTCGTTTGAATTTATTGATCACTTCTTCCGCATCATCATCAATTTCTAATAAACTCGTAAAAATTCTTGTGAAACCAAATTTCCTAGCAAGATCAAGATACTCTTTATTTTGTTTAAAAGTACTTTTTTCAGGGTAAATAGATACACCGAGGCCCATTTTGTTCTTCCTCCTTTTCGGCAATGAACGTCACTTTTTATCGACTTCCTGTAAATAAGCCGCTTCTATTTGGTTAAGCATTTCTTTGAACCTTCTTTTTTTCAGTGGAGACCAAATAATGCCTACGAACGTATCATTTATACTTTGAAGAAAGCCAAAGGATTCCACTTTTTCTATATAATGCAGTTCACAATTCCCATCCTTAAGTGGACGGATCTCATAAGCTACCAAAAAGTCATTTTTATTAGTCGTTGTTCGATAATGATAAGACTTATTTTTTGTAATTTCCTCAATTCGAATGGTTGCCTTAGAATTTTTTGAGAACTTCTTTATATATTCGAATCCTGCTAGCTGCTTTTCCGGTATTTTTTTTCCCGTTTGGGAATGGATATCCGACAAAACTGAATTAATAATGGTCTCGTAAAAAAATTCAACGGGAACCTTCATTTTTCTTACTATTTCCATTCAATTCACCTAATCTTTTTCCGTTTTATTTCTCTTCTTTTCCCTAATAAGGATAAACGTACTAACTATAATAAGTAAGAGTGCGGTAGTCAGATTGAGAATATCGTACTTCCCTGTCTTAGCATTTGCGCTAAATAGTAATAGAAGACAGCCAATACTAAGAAGAAATAAACCTCGTTTACCCATGTTCATCATCCTTTTTATTTGGCTGGGGCAGAACGGAAATAAAGAACCGTACCCCATGGCTGAGATTTAATGGCTGAACTTACCAGCTTCGATGCTCTTTCCAAATCTTCCAAATTTGTTTCAAAATATAAATTGATGCCCTTTTTTTCTTTAAAAGAAAATTGAACCCCATCTTCGTTATAATGGTTTAATAGTTCAATAATTTTATCCTGATGTACTGCTGCGCTTATTTCAATCATTTCCACTGTTCCTTTCCTTATGATAGAGATGGGTGAGCCGCTTCACAATGGAAGCAGCCCCCCCATTTTAAGTGTTGTTCTTATAATGACTTGTTATCATGGCCTAAATCTGAAACTATTTTGTCATCATGTCCTGAATCTGGAGCCATCTTATTTGCCGCAATGACAAATGGAATCCATATGACGAATGATGCTAGCATGGAAACTAATGTAACAATTGGTGCTCGCCAATCCGCCCCCGTGGCCATGAAGGATAACAGGAACGGTGGAGTAACCCATGGTACTGCTACAGAAACCGGATTAACCCATCCCCACATGGTCGCCCAGTAACCAATCGAGACAGACACGACTGGTGCAAGCAAGAATGGGAAAAACATTAATGGGTTCAAGACAATTGGTAACCCGAACATAATCGGTTCATTGATATTGAAAATTCCAGGCCCTACGGACAAATTGGCAACAGTCCGGTAATCCTTTCGCTTGGAAAAGAGGAGAAGTGCCAATATTAAAATAATTGTTCCTCCAGAGCCGCCATACCAAACATAAGCATCAAAGGAGCCACGAACCCACATGTATCCCTCAGAAAGGACCATTTCAGCTCCACCTTTTTGGAATAGGTTCACGTTATCCAATTGTGCAACCCCGAAGACCCCTTCCAAGATTGGTGCTAGAACGTTCGGCCCATGGATTCCAAAGAACCAGAACAGCTGAACAAATAGGGTAATAAGGATAACTGCCCCAAACCCTTGAGATAGTCCAAGAAGTGGCTGAGCAACTGTTTTTTGTAGCCATTGTAAGAACGTCATATCTGGTACGATCTTGGAGAATATGAAATAGAAAATAGCAACAACATATAGGGCAACAGTTGCCGGAATGATTGATGCAAATGCTTTCCAAATGGCCGGTGGAACTGAATCTGGCAACTTGATTGTGATGTCTTTTAACATCAATTTAACATAGATCATCGTAGCAACAAAACCAATAATCATCGCAGTAAAGAAGAAATTGGCATCCAAGTTGTTCAATGGGAGCCAGCCCCAGCCTGCTGCTGTAATCCCTTCATTAGTTGCAGACCAGCCTGCGGCATTTATCGCCTCTACAGTGGCGGCATCCAAGTTCAATCCAGATATTCCACCGGAGAAAGAAAACGTAATCCCGGCAATCGAAGCCGCGGTTGAAACAATCCCTCCAGATAACTCGTTCACTCCATAGGCTTTGGCAATATTATATCCCCACGAAAACACAAAGATTAAACCGGCAATGGCAAGGGTTCCATTCCATACATATCCATTCACTGCAATAATTTCTCTAATGACTGGTATGCTATTTCCGTCGTAGCCGTCGATCAAACCCGGAGGCAAATCTCTTAAAAGAGCATTAAGCATTACAGCTACTGAACCAGCCATCGTTGCTGGGAGCGTTCCAATAAATGCATCCCTCAAAGCAATTAGATGCTTTTGGCCCCCGATTTTGCCTGCAATAGGTAGAAAATATTTTTCTAACCACGCTATTAAAAATTGCATTGAAATACCTCCCTAAAAGGAATTTAAAAACATTTGATCAATACACATATTGGGTCAAATCCGGGGTGTCTTTCAATATCATCTTTAGTTTACTTTCCATCGCATCCCTCCCTTCAAAACTTGACCGAAAAATAACATATGCCCGGCCCATTAATAATAAAACAACACTGTGATAACGCTTACAAAAACCCTTTGATCAGTCTATGAAACTTGTACTTTTATACGATGTAACAATAGAACAATTCATTCAGCAATAATGCCGCCGCTCCAAGGATGGTTATATCATCACCTAGCTTACTCACTTCAATAACCGTTTCCTCTCTAAGCTTGTCGATCAGGACCCGTTCACTAATGGTTTGCAGAATGCTCGGTAATAAGAACTCCTTGCTCTTCAAAACCCCTCCGCCTAACACAATCTTATTGGGATTGACTGTATGAATGAAGTTCACAATGCCGATACCGATAAATTTACCCGTTTCCTCCAGCACCTGAATGTACTCTTTTCTTCCTTGTTTTGCTAAGCGATAGACTTCTTCTGCAGTTAAATCTTCTGGTGCATTCGATATTGACTTTTTTGCCCTACGAACAATGGCATCACCAGTAACAAAGGTTTCAAAGCATCCAATGTTGCCACAGCTGCATCTTTCACCATCCAACGAAATAGATACATGACCAATTTCACCATTTACACCCTGAGCACCATGGATCAACTTATTGTCAACAATTAAGCCAGACCCCACTCCGCGACCAATATTAATGACTGCAAACCGCTTGGTAGCCCCTCCATTTCCAAACCAGTACTCTCCTAACGTCATCGCCCGTGAATTATTTTCCACGATAACCGGTAAGTCAAATTTCTTCTCCAACGTTTTTTTTATTGGAACATTTATTAAACCGGAATTGACAGAAGAAAGGGAGGTACCCGTTTCAATATCGATGATCCCATGCATCGCTACACCGATACCCAGAATCTTATCTTTATGCTGACCATAGTCCTTCAATACTTGTTCGACGACCTCGGACAAACTATTCAGAAATTCCTCTTTCGTGATATTTGGATGAATTTCCACTTCAGCCCGGCTATAAATGCCGCCTACTAAATCACTGATAATCCCTTTTATCCGATTAGAACCGGCATCTATCCCAATCACATAGTAGCCATCCTCCTTTAATTGAAGCAGTGTTGGTTTCCTCCCCCCTATCGATTCACCAAGATGACTTTCTACCACCAAATTTTCATGAATCAACTCTTTCACTATCGTGCTCACGGTGGGAGGGGTGATCCCGGATTCTCTTGCAATATCTGCTCGCGAAATAGAACCGGACAATCGAATCTTATTTAGGATGATTGATTTATTCACTGATTTCATGTATTCAAATGTCCCTCGTTGCATAACCCTTCTCACTTTCTTAGAAAATAACTATCTTTATAAATTTAATTAACTAAGTTTATATACATTATACTTTCTCTTTTTATGATTGTATACCTATTTTTCATATTTTTTAGAAAATTTAGTTATCAAAAATTGTCGAATTTTGGTAGAATCATACGTTTTTTAAACCTCTTGAATAAAATTCTAAAAATTACCTGACGTTTACTAAACCGTATGTTCTACCTTCGTTTTTGATGCCCCCTTTTATACATTGAATTAGGGGTAATTGGTACTGAATCTAGGCTGATAACTTAATATTTTGTTCTCTTTTTCTCCTATATGAATACAAAGTAAATAGGAGAACAAACCATAAAGGCGTCAACAACAAGGCTGGACGTGTTTCCTCAGCAACCATCATAATCACAAGGATCACAGCAAACATCACAAGGACTACATAATTTACAAATGGTGTAAAGGGTGCTTTAAATGTTGATTTTGCTCGTAATTGCGGACGCCCTTTCTTATACCTTATATGGCAGATTAGAATCACACTCCAAACCCAAATGAAACAAATGGCACTAATAGTTGTCACGATTCCAAAGGCTTGTTCCGGAATGAACTTACTTAATAGAGCACCGACTGACACAACAATCGTGGATATCCATAACGCATTACCCGGGACATGATTTTTATTTAGTTTTGCCAATTGGGATGATGCCTGTCCATTATTGCTTAAATTATAGAGAATCCTGCTTGTTGAAAACATTCCGCTATTACAAGCAGAAGCGGCAGAAGTTAGGACGACAAAATTAATAATCCCTGCTGCCAATGGAATCCCCACTAAGCTAAACGTTTTGACAAAAGGACTTTCTGCAGCATTGAGTTCCGTCCATGGGTTAATTGATAATAGAACGATAAGTGCGCCAACGTAGAATAAAAGAATTCTAAAAGGAATTTTATTAATGGCCGCTGGGATGTTTTTTTCTGGATTAGCTGTTTCCGCTGCGGATACACCGACTAATTCCACACCGACATAGGCAAAGACTACCATTTGGAACGACAGTAGGAAACCTGAGATTCCATTCGGAAATAGTCCCCCATGCTCCCAAAGATTATTCATCGTCACCATTCCCGCATCTGTCTTGGAGCCCATCACTAGCATGATCACTCCAATACCAATCAATAAGAGAATCGTAATGACCTTTATTAAAGCAAACCAAAACTCCAATTCTCCAAAAAGCTTTACAGTTAGTAGATTTAATCCTAATAGAATAATCAAACAGATGACAGCAGGTATCCATTGCGGAATATCAAACCAATACCTTACATACACACCGACTGCAATAATATCTGCCATAGCCGTCATAATCCAACAAAACCAATACGTCCATCCGGTTACAAATGCGATTCGAGGTCCTAGATAGTCTTGGGCAATATCTGTAAACGATTGATAGCCAGCTTTAGACAACAGGAGTTCCCCAAGCGCCCTCATCACAAAAAAGAGAGCCACACCTACGATTAAATAAGCAAATACGATCGATGGTCCTGCCAATTGGATGGCTTTCCCTGATCCTAAGAACAATCCTGTACCAATCGTACCGCCAATCGCAATTAGTTGAACATGCCGACTTGCTAAATCCTTCTTTAATCCTTGTTGTCCCAATGTTATCTCCCCCTAAAAGTTTTGTTGTTTCATCGAATGCGAAATAATGAGCAATTAGAATACCCAATAAAAAAAGAGATTGGATGTTCTCCAATCTCTTAGGTCTAAGAATAGCAAATACAATTTGCTATGCTAACGATGATCAGCATAACAAATATATATTCATTACTCTTCTGTCCTTTTGCCTGAGATTGTGAACCCTTCGGCGCCGCTGAACCCCAGCGGTCTCTCCAGAAGCTGCTCCTGCTATAGTGTGATCCATAGCAATCATAGCTTGCTAACTATTAAATTATCTTCTTACTAATAACTATTTCTGAATAATTTTAAATTATAGGACTGATAACATCATTTGTCAACGGGAAATAACCACATTCCACTCTTTGGAATTGGACCTTTTTGTAGTAATTTAATTTCAATTTTCAACTGTTTTTGATAGTTCAGTCTAGGTTTAACTAACACCGCTTACGGGCAGAATAAAAGTAATCTCTCTTGTAAACCTTCTAAGATTTCGTCTGGCACTTCCCTCACCTTGATATCCCCACCAAGAAAAAGTAGCCAATTGATTATTTCACTCAATTCTTCAGGATTATCAACATTAATAAAAGTCTTTAGAATGGCTGTGGTTTGATAAGGGTTTGTATAGGAAATAGAGACTTTTAAAGGATGGTATTTTTTGAACTGGGCAATCGCCTTTGGACCAAGTTCAAGGACAAGGTTGTTAGCTTCTCCCTGCTTACGTATTTTTTCTAAGATCCTTTTCCTACTTAATCTTTTTTTCACCGGATTTGGTTTGACATCGGTGAGCTGGTCCACGGGAAAGATTTGTCTCTTCTCTTCGGTTAAGTCAAAGCCTTCTATCAGCCAAAGGCTTTTTTCTCGATAAAGATGTAAGAGATATATGGAGTAAGACTTTATTTCCTTCCCTTCTTTGATGGTAAGCATTAAATAGCGATCCAACAGAAGGATTTGTATAAGTTTTTCTAACATAGGATGGGGAAGGTCTGACAGATCGAGCAGATCAGGATTATTGGGGTTGGTACCTTCAAAAAGCAAGATTTGATTCAAAAGTACAAGGGTCTCCTGCTGGCTTTCCGAGATGAGGCCGAGTAATTTTTCAGCCAAAGACTGTCGGCTCTTGAGATAAGGAAGCTGTTGATTTCTTGTAGCCATAAAGGCAATAAAAAGAGCTTTGATCTCATTATCAGTAAAGCGAACAGTTGGCAGGACAGAGTTGCTCATAACAAAATAGCCCCCATCCCTTCCGACTTCGGCGACAAGTGGCATTCCCATGGCTTCAATTTCTCTAATATCTCTTATCGCTGTTGAACGGGAAATATTAAATTCCTGCATGATTTCAGAAATCGTAAAATGGGCTCGGTTGTTGATATACCGCATGATCGTATTAATCCGCTCAACTTTTTTCATCGAGGCCTCCTAAACAGTATCACTTTTTGACATGATTTAAGACTATTATAAACGTATCAAATGTGAAAACAAACCATTTGATTAATTTAAGGAAGGAAGGTTTTTTAACTATGGCAGATTATACTTTAGAGGAAAAGGATAGCTTTACCGTTTTAGGTTTAGGAACGGAGCTTAAGAGCGATTATACAGACTATGCTGGCATAACCAAGGAAAAGGCGGACTTTTGGCAAGCAGTCAAACAAGATGGAAGGCTTGACACTCTAAAATCCTTGGCCACAAACAACTACATTTTTGCCGTGAACGAAGCGGTGAATAATAAAATGATGCATTATGCTGGTGTCATGACAGAGGCAACATTGCCAGAAGAAGAATCTAGAGTGATTCAATTTCCAAAGGGAGAATACCTCGTTGTTAGAGGTGAAGCAAAGACAGCTGAAGAGTTGAATAATATGCTTACTGGCATTGCCTTTGGTCAGGCTTTACCAGAAGCAAAAGACTTCGCCTATGTTGGAGGGCCCAATACTACGGTTGAGATGGGAGAGCGAAACGGCCTAGTATTTGGTGAAATGTGGATTCCTGTTGTAAGAAAATAAAAGGATAAGGGGTGGATGGAAATGTCCTATATCGTTGATTTCAAAAATGTGTCTACAGTTGGTTTAGAGTCTTCCCCTGTACGTGAGGCGCTTGCTGGTCTACGTGCGAATGAAGCCCGTTACTTTATGAACAAATATAAGCATGAATTTACAGTGGTACCCGCTAGCGAAAGTCAGGAGACCGTTGATTATGTGAACCAAGTTCTGAAAGAAGAACGTGATATTGAGTTTGCGGCCAAACCTCTGGAAACATCGCGTTTTCAAGTAGAAAACATCAAATGGGCCTACGTCTTTTATGAAGATGGTCTTGAAGTCAATGTCATGTATACGGTTGATGACCCTAGGAAGCGGGCCGTTGGTTTTAAGCTCTCCGAAGGGATGGAGGTACCAAAGGAATTAGAAGGAAAGTTCAAATTTGCTAGACAGAGGTCCAAACTAGCTGGAACCATTCGAGGATCGTTTTTTGTCATTAAAGGAGAATATTAAAGGAAGCAGCAATGAATGTAGAGGAATTCATAAGAAATTCACCCCAAGAGCAAAAACGATCATTCATCCATGCTTATCTCAAAATAATGAAACAGCACTTCTCCTATTTGAGAGTGCTGTTATTTTTTACGCCTTTTCTGCATGATGTGGGTTTCTTTAAACCAAAAACACCTTATTTTCTACAATACTCCTAAACTCTCAATCAACAAATAAATCCCTGTAAACAATAAAATGATATATGTAAATATGCGAAAAACAGTTTGATTAATCAGCTTAAATAAAGACAATATTAAATTGATTTGAATAGCTTCAATCGGTTTAAATAGTAAAAGAAGAAAAGGAGTAGCCAAAATTGAAAATCCAAATCCTGTACTCGTCTGAAGGACGGAAGCGACTAAAATAATTATTATAAATGCGATGATCTCCATAAAACACCTACTTCCATTCAATTATAAAGGCTCTTTTCTCAAACATTGTTGCTTTTGAACAAAAAATAATTAGACAAAACTCTTGTTTATGCAGTCTATCTGTAGAAACAACGGAGAAAAGTGCTACTCAATTTATGCGTATCGCACGCCTAGTATGAAACGGAATGGCCGGTATTAAGGACATTCCAGA
>DLCS01000030.1:9766-15305 GCA_002480735.1 Bacillaceae bacterium UBA7792
TATGAAACGGAATGGCCGGTATTAAGGACATTCCAGAACCACAATCCGTGCGAAAACAGCATTATAAAAGTATAAGGTGAGGAGGATTTCAACAACCTTTCTACATCATCTTTATGATAAGGTATTAAATGATTTGCAGAATTTATACTCATCCATTTTACCTCTGCTATTTTGCATGATGACCAATAAGATTGGGATATTTGTTTTCATCAGTCAAAGTCCCCCATAGATTCCAAGGGTAACGATTAGAAGGCAATGAATAAACCCCTACCGGTTTCCTCCTTACAGGATGCTCGAAAAAAAGCGAATGGGCCCAAAGTGCAAGCTGTTGGCCTGGCTTTTGTAGATGCCCTCTATATTTTTGATCCCCAAAAATTGGGTTGCCCATTGCTGACAATTGAACTCGTATTTGATGAGGTCTCCCGGTGTGAAGATTTACAGAAAGCAGACTAAATCCATTTTTTGATTCGATAACCTCGTAATCTAGCACTGCTTTTTTAGCATTTGGATGATTAGAAGAAACAACGGACACCTTATTCTTCCGAGTATCCTTATGTAGATAATGGGCTAGTTGCCCTCTTTTCTTGTGTGGTTTTCCATAAACAACCGCAAGATAATTCCGTTCGATCACATTCTTTCGAATCATATCCGATAATCTAGATGCGGCCTTAGAAGTCTTCGCAAACACCATGGCACCACCAACGGGACGGTCGAGGCGGTGTACAAGTCCCAAATATACATTACCGGGCTTTTGATAGCGCTTTTTTAAATCATTTTTTAATATCGTTAACAGATCAAGATCCCCGCTACTATCTGCTTGTACAGGAATATTAATTGGCTTTTCTACCAAAAGCAGATGATTATCTTCAAACAAAATTGGAATTTTCATAGATTTTCCATCTCCTGAAGGCATATTGCATCTATCATAACATTTTTCTGACAATGAATCCCCAATCTCCCCTGTATTTGAAAATACAGTTCCATGTGGGTCAATAATATGGTCGTGAACATTTGATTTTTCTCAGGAAATATTTGCACAAAAGCTGGTCTATAATGGAAATAATCGGATAGAATAGGATTTGAACATATTACTTTGTTAAGGGGTGGAAAGAATGGCTGTTGAAGTTTATCTTGTTTTTAATGGCAATTGCCGCGAAGCAATTGAATTTTATGCGAAAGTGTTTAAAACAGAAACACCACAAATTATGACATTCGGTGAATCTCCACAAAATCCAGAATTCCCGCTTCCTGAGGAGGCAAAGAATTTAGTCATGCATGCGCGTCTTAACATCGATGGAAGCAATGTTATGTTTTCAGATAACTTCCCAGGTCAACCATATGCTATTGGGGACAACGTTACACTCGCTCTAATTAGTAAAAATATGGAGGATTTAAAATCCTGGTATGAACAATTAAAAGAGGGCGGTACAGTTGGATTGGAGCTGCAAGAAACTTTTTGGAGTAAGCTCTATGGGCAAGTAACAGATAAATTCGGAATCCAATGGCAACTTAACTACGACAACGGTGAAATGACTATGTAAAAAAAGGATACAGGACTTTTCTTTTTTTAAAAAAGACTGTATCCTTTTTATTTTGCTTTGTTTTTGGCAATGTTGATCCGTGCAGAATCTTGTCTCTTACCCTACTAGCCCTCCATGAGGAAAATTAAAATATATCTATTAGGAGAGAGGCACAAACACCCCGCTCTTTTAGTTATTCAGTTAGTTCCACCCCAAACTACCTCACTAAAATTGTAGAGTAAAACTATAAAATAACTTTGAAATTTTCATACCGCTCTCTTTCATAGATGATAGCTTATTAGTAATATTAATTATTTGATTCATCAATCTTATTAATCCTCTCTATAATATTAATAATTGCTGCCGTTTCATTAAGTGGTACCGGTGTTAAACCAGTCTTAAAAAAATTTACAATCTCAACCAATAAATTCGCATAATAGGGTCGTGCATCTTTCCAAAGCTGGAATGTTTCCACACGGTCATTATAATGAATGACGCCACCAAAACGATCGTGCCAGTTATAATCTCCCCGAACGATTACTCTACGATTATCGGAAAATAATAATTTCAAAATTTCATAGTCTTTATCATATTTTTCTTTTTGAACCTCACTGATTTTCGTTCCAAACAAGGAAACAATCAGTTCAATCATATGAATTCCATACCAAAAGTATCCTGGCATTGCGTCTTGTTTTGGCAATGGTCCATATAGATAACCACTCACACAATCACTAACATCTATACTTTTAACAGATTCAGCATATCTCAATGATGAGGAACTCATAATTGGTGTCCTATGCTTTATCGAAAGATTTATCACTTCCTTCATTTCAGTACTGCTCATGACAATTGGTTTATCAATGAAAATCGGCTTCCCATGATGAATAATATTAATTAACCAGGTCAGATGATTCCTTCCGTCAACAGTTGCTAAAAGAACCGCATCTATGCTATTCATAAACAATTCCACATCTTCGACAATCTTTACCTTGTAGATATTTTCAACGATATCCTTATATTGCTGAAATCGATCTCTGCTAATTGCCAAATCCTCTGAATATATGGGGAGAGCATGTGTGATTGTACCACCAGCTACATGATTCGGATCGCTTGTGTCGTTCAGCAATCGGGTGAAAATCTCACTGTGAGACGTATCCAAACCAATTAAACCTATTTTCATACTCTCAACTCCTCACTTTTTACTATTGAAAAAACTTGACGTGGCCGGCCTCTGCTTGTTAGTTTTTCTGTACCAACTACTTCAACAATGTTGATATCTAACCACGCCTGTAGAATTCGGTGAGCACTTCTTATAGTAATCCCTAACATGTTTGCTACATCTTGAGCAGTAAATTCATTGAGCTGATTTCTTTTAATCATGGCTAATGCCTTTTCTAAATGAACCGCATTAATCCCAGATTTCTCAGCAAAATCCAGTAGCTTTGCATCGGTAACAGAAAGGGGATATTTAATTGGTGCTACAAGATCAATTGGCCCAAAAACTTTCCGATCTTCACGAACAATAAAGCCACATTGTCCACCATAATCCTGTGCTTGATAAAGAGCAAACCGTGCATTTTTCCCTGCCTCAACCGCCGTAATCCCGAACCCGATTCCAATTGATAGGTTTATATTTAGTGACTTTTTTGCATCATTCAATAATGGTAAGGTTTTGTATCCTTCGGTAATCCTTTCAAACGTCCCGCGATTTGTTACAAATAAATATTCAGCGTCATTTAAGACTGTTAAGTAAGCATCAAACTGTTCTGCAAAATTCAATAAACTCTTATAAATATCATGAAAACGTTTTTGCAATTGTTTTTCAGTAGCGAAGTCTTTCACTAAAGCTGAATGGTCTACATAAATTCTCCCAAAAACAATTTGAGTTTCTTTTTGTTTTCGTTGGGTTGTCGAGAGCAATAGCCGTTCTAAGATGACAATCGTATCCTCTTCCGTTGGCTTTAGCCATTCATTCATAATTCCAAGCTCACTTAATCTTTCGCTTACCAACTTTAAACTTGTGACAACAACACTATTTGGGTTGTTTTTTACAATTGTTTGATGGTGTTCAACTACTTCATCTACATTAGCAGCGTGAACCATCTCGTTAAAATGGGTATACGTAAAGGATTCATTGAGTGATTGTCTAGCAATCTCAATATAAGGTACTTGTATACCATCAAAGCTTATATGTGACAGTGACAATGTCTGTTTTTTATTTAATAGATAGAGCACTTGATATAGACCTGAACCCTTCAGTGGAATGTAGAAGGAGGGCAAGTGGGCAGGTATCTCCATTTGTGCCGTTAAGTAAGGGGCCTTCCCAGAATAGAGTAAACAATCTACCTGCTCAATGAGATCTTTTGTAAATACTGCTGCATCACTTAATTGATCAGACAATCGGAAAATAGGAGTCATCGATGGAAATAAATCAAAGCATCTTTGAAGCAATTCCTTTATCCAAAGTGGACCAATTACCCCAACCCTAATATGTACATCCATACTAATAACTCCTTTCCACTTATTATAAAAGACACACTCTAAAGAATGTGCCTTCTACATTCATTATACATGAGCCTCTTTTGATAAAAAGGTTTTAACAAATGCATCGTCACTTAGTTCCGGGTACGCATCTGCGACCCTAGTAATTTCCTCACTTTGTCCCTCACTCAACACCTCATGTTCAGCTAAACACCAGTTACCTTGAAGCAAACCCTGCCTTCTCAAAACCTCATTAATTCCTGCAATGCTCCCTTTAAACTGGTTGGCTGAATCAAAAAATGCTGCATTTGCATCTGTTACTTTTTGTGCAATTGTCAACCATTTTAAATCAATAGAAGATTCATCTCTCACTTTTTTTATCTCTTTAAATAAATCTACAGATCCCTTTGTCCAAACAGACCAATGACCAAGCAATCCACCAACAATTTGTTTCTTGATTTTATAACCATTTACATTAAAAGCATATGTTGTCAATAAATCTATCACAATATTATCATCATTCCCTGTATAGAGGGCGATTTCATTTACCCGGTCAGATTCACAAACCGCTCTGACAACATCAAGGGTCTGATATCGATTAAACGGTGCCATTTTAATAGCTAATACGTTATTTATATTAACAAATTCTTTCCAAAAATCATAGGTGAATACCCTGCCTCCAACAGCAGGCTGCAGATAAAACCCGAAAATTGGAATGATATCAGCAACTAATTTTGTCCGTTTAAGTAAATCTGACTCAGAATATTGATTTAGACCACCATTACTTAACAAAACCATATCATATCCCAAATGCTTTGCGATTTTCGCTTCTTTAATTGCTTGTTCAGTTGGTCCACAAACCCCAGCGATTTTTAAAAAAGGACGATTGATATTTACTTTATCCACTTCCTCGGACCCAATTCTAAGTACATCTTCAAATAGGTTAAATTGAGGATCACGAATCTCAAATTGTGTTGTGTGAACTCCTACTGCAATCCCATCTACCCCAGCCTCAATATAATAACGAGTTAATCTTCTTTGGGAAGCTTCATCCAGCTGTTTCTGTTCGGTTAATGCTAATGGATGCGCTGGGATGAATGCACCGTCATGTAGTAACTTCCACTTTTCAGGAGAAAGCACCATTAAAATTGCCCCTGCCTTTCTTGGAAATGTGTAGGTTTATTAATGGTTTCGCCATCATTCATGACCCAATCTGCTGTCCAATCAATCATTTCATGAATGGATACGCTCGGATAGCCAAACAATTGATGTGCCTTTCCAGCATTATTTAGTAGCGCTGTTTCCTGTTCCTGTCCTTCAAATACTGGCTTCTTTCCAAACTTTCTTCCAAATTGCTCAGCAAGCCAACGAACGGACAATGTTTCAGGACCAGTAACATTAAGGATTGTTGGTGGGGAGCCTGCAATCAGTAGAGAACGAATGGCATATTCATTTGCATCCCCTTGCCAAATAACATTGACATGCCCCATTGATAAATTTATAGAAGTAGAATGATAGACAGATTTCGCAATTTCAAG